>CAMBTZ010000086.1 GCA_945870925.1 Chlamydia trachomatis
AAATTCTCTATAAAGATTTTGCTGTACCGACGCATAAAAATGTTTGAAGGTTCGATAATTTGATTGATGAAACAGAACTACAATTGTCATCATTTCTGGAGTGGTTAACTCAGGATCTGGGCCTCTTCGCGATTTTAAATTATCAATTAAATGAGTGTCCCAATCAGATTTAAATGTTTTCCAAAAATCATCAATGGAGCAAAATAATTCAACCAAATCACGCATGTTAGACCTCTTTTGTAGATTGTTTTGTGAGAAGAAATATTTTATACAAACAGAGGTCTTTTTTATAGGAAAACTTTTAATTTTTTATTTCAATGCAAGCACGAAGTGCTTACATATAGAGTCTTCTGCTATCGATCATTGATCGGAGCAGCCATAAGCCGATTATGACAAAGGAAAATCGTAGTTTGCAAGTCCGTAGGATCGCCAGAGGTGAAGCTGTATTGTATACGCGAATCCCGAAGCAAAATGCGATTTGCCAAAGTCAGAATAGGCCAAATTAATTAGTGAAAACAATATTGTTATCAATCTTATGAGAAATTACTTAAACCCGATACTCAGGTCATTAATCTATGAGTTCACCTGATTTTAGAAACTCAGGTTCTTTGGGTCTAAGATTGATCTTGTTTCCTTATAATTGGATTTGATAGGATCTCACATGAGTTGTTTGAAATACAGGAAATTAATAACATGCAAAACTGTTTTAATATAGGAATAGTTTTTTGGTTTTTTTGTTTTGCCTGTTATGGATTTGAATCAGAGATTGTCGGAATTGACTCTATTTATTTGATCAATTTAGACCGACGACCAGACAGACTTGAAGCTGTAAATAAGGAGCTTGAAAAGTTTGATCTTTATGCAAAGAGAATCTGCGCAGTTGATGGGAGAGGTATTGAATTTGAAAGAGCTCTCAAATTAGCATTGCCATATGCACAAGGAATGGCGGATGGGCGTTTAGCAAGTGTTTTGCTTGAGAATGGGCAGATGGCGTATGAGTTTTTAAATCAGTCATTAGTTGGTAAACCTGTTTTTTCTGAATTGATGAATTTGGGTGGTATTGGCTGTGCATTAAGCCATCTTTCTGTTCTTAAAGAGGCTTATGATTCTGGATACGAAACAATATGGGTATTAGAAGATGATATATGTGTGAAGAAAGATCCTCATATTCTTGCCTGTCATATAGTTCAATTAGATATAGAAACAGATGGAAACTGGGATGTTTTGTATACAGATTCAGATACATTTGGTAGAAAATCGCCCCAAATAAATAGTTTTTGGTGGATGTGGCGCCCGGATATGGATGCATTCGATCTACCAATTTTTACCGAGCGAACAATTTTAAATGAATACATCACAAAAATAAGAACCAGAACATGTACACATTCAATGATTATAAGAAGATCAGGAATGAAAAAAATTTTAGACTACTTTGCAAACTATCATTTCTATCTTCCAATTGATCTTGAAATAGGATTTGTACCCGATATACAATTATTTATGACCTCATACCCGATTGTGACAACTGAGAACAGTAGCGTTTCTGATATTAGAGGGGATGATTTTTATCTAGTTCCTTATGGAGAGAGTGATTGGGAATTATATAAAAGATTTAATTTGGAAAATATTTACAAATTTCCCGGTTGGTGTGATTTAGTTAAAGCAAACCACTTGATGAACTTTATTATTGAGTATCAACCCAAGATGTGTGTAGAAATAGGAACATACGGCGGATCGACATCCTTTCCTATATTGTTAGCTCTAAAGTATCTAGACAATGGACATCTTTTTACAATTGATGCATGGGAAAACTCTGAGGCAGTAATCGGATTTAAACCGAGTGATAAATGTTACTCATTTTGGAAAACACTTGATTTTCAAGGTATAAAAAATGTTTTTATAAATCAAATAGATGAATTAGATTTAAATAATTGGTGCACTGTTTTGAATAAAACCTCTTATGATGCTTCTAATGACTTTATTGATAACACGATAGATATGCTATATATAGATGGTAATTTTTCAGAAAGAGGAATTACACAAGACCTTATTAAATACTATCCGAAAGTAAAAAATGGTGGCTACATTTGGATTAACGATTCTCATTATCCAACAAAAGTATCTACTATCAAATTTTTAAGCGACGAGGCGGTCTATTTAAAAGATGAATCACTAGAAAATAGATGTATTGTGTTTCAAAAGAAGTCTGTAAAAAATCCTTTAAAATCCGAAATTTAGGTTCTTAGATAATTGACACTTGAGGAGGTATTCAGAAATGAGAGACTTATGGATTGTTTTAATACTCTTGCTCGTGCATCCACACATATACCCAAACAACCTAAAAACCAAATTTTCAGCTTGTTTGGGTATAAGTGAAGCTAGATCTTTTAAGGTGAATATATTTAGCATAAATAATGGAAGGGGATTAGAGGCTGATCGGATAATTCTTAAATCTGCACTTGAGTTATTTGGTTGTGAAGTGATTGATAAAGAGTATTATAATCTTATTCAAGATGATGAGCCTAGAGTTGATGTCAATATTTTTATAAATACAATTTTTCCCCAGTTTTTTTCTTGTGCTAAGTTCAATTGGTTTATACCAAATCCTGAATGCTATTGGCAGGATCCGAATTTATTGGAAAATGTTGATTTAATTTTAGCTAGAACAATCGAGGTAGAGAAGATATTTCAACCACTTGTAAAAAAAATTTATTTTCTTGGATTTTCTAGTTATGATTGTTATAGGGATGATATTTTAAAAAACAGTTACTCTTGTCTTCATCTAGCAGGAGGAAGTAATAGAAAGGGCTCCCATAGCGTTGAAGAGGCGTGGTTAAATAAAGAAAAGATGCCTCCTATTACAGTTATTGGATATAAAATGTTTAATGAAGATATGTGTTTGCTGCAGAGAGTGCCAACTGATAAATTGCGCTATTTTCAAAATAGTTTAGGAATTCATGTTTGTCCAAGCGAAGTAGAAGGGTATGGGCACTATATTATGGAAGCGATGTCTGCAAAAGCTGTTGTAATTACAACAAATGCAGCTCCAATGAATGAGTTTATTCAAGATCCAAGGTGTTTAGTTGCTTATTATAAGAAGTTTCCATGTGCGCTTGGAATTCGGTATTTTGTAGAACCTGAAAAATTAATGGAGATAGTTCAAAATATTATCCTGCTTTCAGAAGAAGAATTAAGGGAAATAGGGGACAAAAATAGGGATGTTTATCTAAAAAAAACAGAAGAGTTCTATACTAATTTAGAAAATTTACTAATTCAAACTGCTTTAGAACTCGAGGGTGAGAGAGGCGATAGCACCGGAAAAGGATAGATTGCCGTAATTTGTCCCTAAGCGATTTTGGTTAAAAAACTGGTGGTTTTCAAGGGCTAATTTTGTAATAATGCGAGCACTATCTTTAATGACAATTTGCCACGATATTCCAAGTGTTAGATCGATATTAAAATCAAAAGCGTCCATATCTTTTTTTAATGAGAAATAAAGGTTGCTTGGCACAGCTTCGGGAGTTACTATTTCTTTATCGTTAAAGCTCAAGTGGTAAGCTCCGTATAGTAAGCTCGTTGCGGCAGTCCCGTAAAAACTAAATCCTTGTCCAACTTTTAAGTTTGTGTTTAGGCCAAGGAGAGGTCCAAGTCCATAAAAACGCTCCTTATCATTAAATGTTCTTGAGTCAGTGCCAGTTCCGGGTGGTGTAAATATAACGTTTGTAACAACTTCTGAAAATAGTTTTTGAATAATGATAGTTCCGCGAAGGCCAAGGTATGGTTTTAAAGTGCAGACTGAATTGATAATTCCAGAATAGGCGGTAATTAAATCGCCCTGATTCAGTTTAACTCTCCATTTACTGTGGTTAATTTCTTTATAACCACTCCCTTGAAAATAGGTCCATAATGCATCAATTTCCCAAGGATTTGATGAAAATAGATAGCTTGCTCCAATCCGATAGCCAACATTCCACTTAAAATGCGGGTCGCAATCATACTCGGTTAAAAATGAAGTTGTCACATTATTAGTGGTAGTTTGAGCAATGGATCCTGTACCAAAATTGCTTGATAAAGCAGAGACTTGGGGTACCCAATAAAGTAGATCGCCTAATAACTGAAAATGGGGGGTGTATTTTTCTCTAGTGTTAGTAGGAATAAGATCTGACCGTTTATTTTTATAGCCAAACCAACTTAATAATCGGTAAGTCGTTTTAGCTAAAATATGATCTTCGTTACCTAAAACTAAGCTGGTTTTTTCTGGCTGATTAGACCTATTTGTTTGATCAGATATCGGATCAAATTGTTCTTCAGCAAGTTCACTAGATGCTACAAAAATTAAATTCGCATTTAACTCTTCACTTCCTGCTTTTAAATGTCCAGCATGTAGAATGTATATAAAGTTTAGTATAAGTAATTTTTTTTTCTTATTCATTCATATCCTGAAGATTAGTTTTTAATTTAAGAGTTCTATGTAAAGGCTAACTGTTGTTGATCCAGATCCGGCATCTAAATAGATGTAATTATTTGCATTAAAGGGTGCAGGGCCAAGATAAATTGTTTCGTTCGCAGTGCAAGTAATAGCGCATGTTCTTGAATATACATAAGGAGAAGTAAGTGTTGCTCCTAAAACGGGTAAATTTAGAGCAGCATCTGTTCCGACGATCGCGGAACTTCCATCGCCTTTCCATAGACTAACAAATGCAACTTCAACGCCAGTTCCAATTTGGACTGGGTTAGGATAAGTTACAGTAACTTGATAGGAAATTAAATAGGTTCCTGGGGTAGTCGTAATTATATGTCCTTGTAAAATATTATCAAGGTTAATATTGCCATTAAGAGAAGTGGCTCCAGTTCGATTGAATGTAATTGGAAAATAATCATATGAAGTATCTGTACTGTAAATATAAGCGTAAGAAGTTCTGGAGACAGGGCCTGTAGGTCCTGTTACTCCAGTAGCGCCTGTATCACCGGTAGCTCCAGTAGAGCCTGCTATCCCTGTAGCACCTGTCGAACCAGTAATGCCTGTAGCACCCGTATCACCGGTAGCGCCAGTAGAACCTGCTATTCCAGTAGCACCTGTCGAACCAGTAATACCTGTAGCTCCAGTAGAGCCGGTAATGCCTGCGGCTCCAGTAGAGCCTGTTATTCCAGTAGCACCTGTATCACCGGTAGCGCCAGTAGAACCTGCTATTCCAGTAGCACCCGTATCACCGGTAGCGCCTCTATCGCCTGCAGGTCCTGCACCGCCTACGGTTGAAGTATTGTATCGATTATCAGTTATAGGGCCGCCAGAGGCATTTGCAGTTTGTGTAGTTATTAGAGGTAGCGTGACTGCGATAATGTGAAATATTTTTTTCATTATTTTCCTTTAAAAAAAATACTACTATTATAATTTATGGATGTCAAATATTTTAATGTAGATTTGAATGAATCCAAAAAATATTTTTTTCTACACATTCACGAACATGTTTTGGTAAATTTTCATTTTTTAAAATTAAAAGCGAAGAGAGAAGTGCTTCGTTGTAATTTTCAATCCAGTATGCGCAGATGGAAAATTCAAGGAGAAGGTCCCATTCGTAGACGTTATTCTGTACAAATAAAAGATCGGTTGGTTTTTCTAGGGATAGTCCTTTAAATGCAATTTCATAGCCAGCTTGATACTTTTTATTTCGCCTATAATAGTTTGCTAGGCGGCATAGGGGTTCTGCCCGTGTTGGTCGATACAAATAGGTGTTATAGTAGCTATCTATAATAGAATCAGCAGGGTAATCTAAAAGCTCTTTTAATCTGCTGACTTCGAACATCGACCAGAAAACTTCCTCTTGCCACCCCTTTAATTCGATCCGTTTTTGGTAATTTTTCAAAGCTAATTCATAGTCGCCTGCATCTCTATAACTTTGAGCAAGATAAAATACATATCTTTCAATTTCAGGTTCTTTAATTAATGC
>CAMBTZ010000087.1 GCA_945870925.1 Chlamydia trachomatis
GGAAAGCCAATAGCTAAACAGATAGATGTTGTGATAAAGGCTAGTGAGAGAGAGTTTTTGATTACGTTGAAATAGGTCGGTGTCAAAATTTGTTTAAAATGTTCAAAGGTAAATGTATCAAAATGTCCGGTTTTAGTTACTTTGATAAAACTTGTAGTAACTAAAATGAGTAAAGGTAGATAGAAGAAGAAAAACTGCCAGATAAACGGTGTAAGGCCTACAGCAAATGGCAACTCTTTTTTTAATCGTTTTCGGAACGGATTTTTCTTTTTTTCATAGCCCGGTAAGGATAAAAAATCATTTTCTAATATTTGAGTCAATTTATCCCTCTAGTAAGATTACATTTTCTTTTTGCCAAGACAGGTAGACTTCATCATCATAATCAATAGTCTCTTGCGGGAAATGTTCTTCGTTTTGTTCAAATACCTGGAGTTTCATTCTGTTTTTTAGGATAACTTCATAGAGAGTAGATCTACCCGTATAAACAATTGAGGAGACGATTCCTTTTAAAGTGTTTGAAAAATTTTCGACAGGTTTTTTAGATATAAATATTTTTTCAGGTCTGATGCTCATGATCGCATTATCTAATGAGGCTATCTTATTATTTTGAGGTGGGGCGATTGTAAAAGTTCCTAAATCGGTAACTTCAAATTTTGCTTCGAGTTCATTAAATAGTAATTTTCCGTCAAAAATATTTGTATTACCTACAAATTGGGCTACAAAAGTTGAATTCGGAAACTCATATATTTGCTTTGGCGTTCCAATTTGAGCAAGTTTTCCATGCGGATTCATAATCGCCATGTGGTCAGCTACAGTAAGGGCTTCAAATTGATCGTGGGTAACATAGACAAATGTAGTTAGTAATTTGTCTTGAAGATCGATAAGCTCTATAAGAAGTTTTTCACGAAGCTTAAAATCAAGAGCCGCTAGTGGTTCGTCAAGAAGCAAGACTTCAGGTTCACTAATAATCGCTCTTGCAATTGCAACCCGTTGCTGTTGGCCTCCGGAGAGCTCGGAAGGTCTTTTATTGACGTGCTCGCCGAGGTCAAAGGCCTTCAATAACTTATGCACTTTATAGGCGATCTCTTCTTTAGGTCTTTTTTGAATGGTAAGGCTGTAGGCGACATTGTCAAAAACGGAGAGGTGAGGGAAAAGGGCATAATTTTGAAAAACAACATTGATTTTTCTTTTATGGACAGGTTCGTCTGTAATATCGATATTTCCAAGAAAAATCCTTCCGGAATCAACTTTTTCAAGGCCTGCAATTAGTCTTAGTAATGTTGTTTTTCCACAACCGGAAGGGCCAAGTAAGGCAAAAAATTCACCTGATGGAATTTCTAAAGAAATGTTATCAAAAATTACATTTCCATTCTTTATTTTAGATACATTTTTTAGACAAATATTCCTCACGTAACCCCGTACCCCTTCTGGTTTTTGAGTTGATTTAATTTTGGCGAATTTAGAGCTGCTATTTTCGCGTAATACGATTTATTTCCACAAGAGGAAATTTCAATTCCCTTTATATATTGCTTTTTTGATCGATTTTTATGATAATTTAATATTCAAAAGAGGTGAGGTAGAAATGGATGTTAAGGATATAGTGATTATCGGGTCTGGACCGGCTGCTTGGACTGCTGCTCTTTATGCAGCAAGAGCGGAATTAAAACCTTTAGTATTTACCGGCGTAAAGCGTGGTGGTCAGCGTGGCGGGCAACTCACAACTACCTATGAAGTTGAAAACTATCCCGGGTTTCCATTAGGAGTGACCGGACCTGAATTGATTAGACTTATGGAGGAGCAGGCCAGAAGATTTGATGTAGTTGTTTATGAAGAAGATGTTATAGAGATCGATGCAACCGGTTCAAACTTCATTGTAAAGGGAACTAGCAACAACATATTGGCTAAGTCAATAATCTTAGCTACAGGTGCTTACGCAAAAAAGATGGATGTTCCAGGTAGTAAAGATCTTTGGAATAGAGGGATCAGTGCTTGTGCAGTCTGTGATGGAGCTCTCCCATTTTTTAGAAACCAACCTCTTGCTGTAATTGGAGGTGGCGATTCAGCTTGTGAAGAGGCTCATTTTCTAACTAAGTATGCAAGTCAAGTTTACATTATAGTAAGAAAAGATAAATTTAGAGCTTCTAAGATTATGCAAGAAAGAGTTAAAGAGCATCCAAAGATTAAAATTATTTTTGAGCATACACTCGAGAAAGCAATAGGAACAATGGGATTAGAGGCTATTGAAATAAAAGATGTCAAATCGGGAATAAAACAGGTTTTGCCGGTTAGAGGTCTTTTTTATGCAATAGGGCATGAGCCAAATACAGAGATTGTTCGTGGAATAATAGATCTAGATAAGGTAGGGTATGCGAAAGTAAAATCTGGCACAACTCATACTTCATTTGAGGGAATTTTTGCTGCAGGTGATGTGTCTGATAAACGGTATCGTCAAGCGATTACCGCAGCGGGAATGGGTTGTATGGCAGCTTTAGATGCAGAAAAATGGCTTACGGTAAATGCAGAGAGATGGTTGACGGCGCACAAGCAAAAATAATAGTTATTCTTCTAGGAATGACCATTCAAATAAATGCTCTTGAGGAACAGCCTTGGTTTCATCCTCCATTTAATTTTCATGGAAAGGGTGCAGTTGATGCAAGTTTCTTTACAGGCGTTAATAATGGCTATAATCCGATTGATTACCACTCAACAAATATTCAGGTGATTGGAGGGCTTCTTGCTCCTATTTCTCCAAAATTAGATGTTGAAATCGAAATTGAACTTGAGAGCACATCAAAAATAAATTTTGGCTTTGAAAGCGCTGCTATACAAATGCGAAGACTTATTCTAAATGACATTATTGGTGATTTTATCAGTTTTGATTTGGGGACAAATATTAGATTTGTTCCAAGGAATAGACTTACTGATGTTGCTGTCCCTTACCACGATCTTTGGAATATTGAATTAACCGCCGCAATAGGAAAGGAATTCACAAAGGATGAAGATTGGCTTTGGCGTACATTTGTTTTAGCAGCAGTAGGTCAGGCAAATCGTGGGTATCCATGGCTAAAAGCTAATTTTGATATTAGGGCAAAAGCTTTTAAAGACTATATTTTCTCAGCCTTCCTAAGGAGCTACTTTGGTCTTGGTCACTATACTTTGATCAATGTGAATAATTTTGATGGCTATGCAATGTTTAGACATCAAAGTATCGATATTGGAGCAACATTTACAGTTTTATTTACAGCAAGGGGATCGCTTACCTTAAGTTTTACACACAGATTCCTAGCAAAAACATTTCCTGAAGATTACAATAGCTTTAGACTCACCTACGACTTACCCTTTTCCTTCTAGAGCGATGACGGTTGCGGTGGCGTAGTTTTTTGAGTGTGAAAGAGAGATGTGAAATGATGGATGCCCAAAATGGGTAGAAGCTTTAGCGCTTAATTTTACTGTAGGCTTGCCAGAGGGGTCATTTAGAATTTCAATATCGAGAAATGCAATCTCTTTTCCAAATCCTACTCCAAGTGATTTTACAACGGCTTCTTTTGCGCAGAACCTGACTGTGTAGCGACTTGTAGGGTCTTGATATCGATTACAATATTCTTGCTCGTTTATAGAAAAGAGCTTGTCTAAAAATTTTTGTCCGTGTTGCGTTAAAACGCCCTTGAAACGTTCGATCTCAAGAATGTCTGTTCCTAGGCCTAGAATATTAGTCATGGCTGTCATAAGCCGGTTGGGGCTCTTCATAAAGAGGCGAGCCTTCTTCTACAAGGGCATTGGTAAAGATAATGCGTCCTGCAGAGGTTTGTTTGACAGAAATTACTTGAGTATCGATTACCTCACCAATATACTCTCCGCCATTATTTACAACGACCATTGTCCCGTCCTCTAAATAACCGACGCCCTGTTTAGGCTCTTTTCCATAACGCTGGATTTTGATAGTAATTGTATCGCCCGGTGGAGTAAGAGTTTTTGGAGAGTTAGAGAGAGCAAAGAAATTAATGAATAAAATTTCGTCATTTGCAGGAGTATGAGATCTATTTGCATCAGCGGTTAAGACATTTGCTTCAAGAAGTCTTGCTAAACGAACTGTTTTTTGTGAAAGATCCTTAATTTCGGGAAAATCAGTTTCGCTATATCTTAAGCTAAGAGAAGGCATTGTCTCTAATTTTTTTAAAATTTCGATCGATCTTTTTGATCTGCTTTTAATCCCTTCATCGGAGGATTCAAAATTTGACTGGAGCTCTTTTATAAGAAATCGAGGGACAATTAGTTGGTTGTTTAAAATTCCATGAGAGCAAAAATCAATAATACGGGCATCAGCTAAGACCGCAGCATCAAGGAGTAGATCTTTTTTTCTATGTACCGATTGAGAGAATTTAATAAAAGGGATGGCGATATGAAATTCATCTGAAAATCTGAAGGCTAAAAGAGTTCCGAGGTATAGGCTAATAAGATACAGAGAGATTTTTAGAACTTCAACTACAGGCGTATTTAATGTTAGGTTGAGCGAAGTGGCATTGATAACAGTATCAAAAACTAAAACAAGAGCTTTTCCGAGCAGATAGCCTGAAAATAGGCCTATTGTTGCAATATTAAACATACGCAGGCTGCATTTTTTAAAAAACATTTCAAAAGCAAGGAGTAGAAGTGTGAATGTTCCACCTAAACAAATCCCTGTTAAAATCCTCATAGTTAGTGAGCCTACAGGATAATGAATCATGTAGGTAGTCATAAAAAATAGACTGAGAATACTAAATAATATACGTATAAAGACAGTTGCCAAGTGCATTTTTACCCCCTCGAGCAATAAAAATATTGTATGACGTATAAAATTTTTTGTCTATTTATGATATGCAGAACCTTTATAAATTTCAAAACCTCTATAGATTTGTTCTACTAAAACAAGTCTGACAAGCTGATGTGTAAAGGTAAGGGGAGATAGACTAAATTTAAATGTTGCGTTGTCAGAAATATTTTTAGGGGGGCCTTCCGGTCCTCCTATTACAAAAACATGAGAAGGCTTTGACATCAGAAATGAGGAAAACTCTTCACTACTTAAATATTTACCTTGAACATCAAGCAGGGAATATTTTTCATCCTTAATTATAAGCTCTTTTGGGAAAACCCACTCAATTTTTGCCTCACGCGTGAGTCGTTTCTCATACTCGGCAAGAGCTTCGATTAACCAAGGCTCCCTGTTTTTTCCTGGAGAAATAATCTTGATGCGCATCATGACTATCATTATAGTAAGAGGAGAATATTCTTGGAAGGTGTATATGTTAGCCTGGATTTTTTGGGATCCTAGTAGTGAATTTTTGATTGTACCGTTTATTAATATCCCCATCACTTGGTACGGGCTCTTATTTGCCTTTGGATTTTGGATCGGATTTCACCTATTCACCTATATGCTAAAAAACAAACTTGGACCCAAAGATGCCAATATTTTCGCAGAGCGCTTACTCTTATATGTGATTATTGGAACAATTGTTGGCGCAAGACTTGGTCACATCTTTTTCTATGAGCATCCAATGGAATATCTATCAAATCCCATCTCAATCCTTAAAACATGGGAAGGCGGCCTTGCAAGTCACGGTGCTGTTATTGCAATTGTGCTAGCTGTCTTTCTATTTTCTTGGAGAATTCGGAAGGAATATCCCGATTTTACCTTTCTAAAGCTCCTTGATTACCTCTCAATCCCTGCAATGCTCGCCAGTACCATGATTCGAATCGGCAATTTCTTCAATCAGGAAATTTTAGGCACTTCTACTGAAAAACCGTGGGGAATTATCTTCGGTCACCCAGCTGACGGCGGCATTATAACACCAAGACACCCAGCTCAGCTCTATGAAGCCGCTTTCTACTTCATCCTCTTCATCTTCCTCTTAAGTTTATGGTCTAGAAAAAAAGAT
>CAMBTZ010000088.1 GCA_945870925.1 Chlamydia trachomatis
CGCAACGCCCTCTTTTAGTCACAAAATTATACACTCCGCCAAGCCCTGTTTTAGGGTCGCCCGAATACCAGTTTTGAACTGTTGAATACTTAATCTCAGCACCATCAAATGCAACAAGTTCGACAACAGCTGCATGAAGCTGATTGGTGTCAAATGCCGGAGCTGTACACCCCTCCAAATAACTTACATACGAATCCGGCTCTGCGATGATAAGAGTCCGCTCAAATTGCCCTGTCTCTTTTTCATTAATTCTAAAGTAGGTCGAAAGCTCGATCGGAGACCTAACTCCTTTTGGAACGTATACAAAAGAACCGTCAGAAAAAACAGCCGAATTTAAGGCTGCATAGTAATTATCGCCAATTGGAACAACACTGCCTAAATACTTTTCTAATAGTTCAGGATATTTTTTAGCAGCCTCTCCTATCGAACAGAGCACTACACCTGCCTCTTCGAGCTTTGCCTTAAAAGTTGTACCAAGTGAGACTGAATCAAAAATAATATCGACAGCAACATTAGTTAGCCTTTTTTGCTCATCAAGAGGAATTCCTAATCGCTCAAACGTCTCCAAAATCTTTGGATCAACCTCTGCTAAACTATCGAGCTGCGGCTTACTCTTCGGTTCGGAATAGTAGCGAATATCATTAAAATCAATTTTTGGATACTTAACATTGGGCCATTCAGGCTCCTTCATCTCTTTCCACTTCCTATAAGCCGCTAATCTAAATTTTAAAAGAAACTCAGGCTCGCCCTTTTTAGCAGAAATCTCACGAACAACCTCTTCGCTAAGACCCTTAGGAAAGACATCCGATTCAATATCGGTAACAAATCCGTATTTATATTCAGTGTGACTATACATAATGTCAAACATTGTACCTGATTGCGCCTTTTATGAAATCAAAGAAATAATTTTAATAAAGATTTGAGAAAAAGCTCGTAAAAACAAGCTTTTCAATACTTTGACTATAGTTGATAGTTGTGTTATAATTATATTATATAATAATAACGGAGATGTAATTATGGAGTCGCACCCTTTAACTTCTGAAGTAATTTACTTTCATACCCCTACTAACCTACCTCAATACGATAAAACAATCTCGATAATGTTGCCAAATAGAACAGCGAACCCCCCTCTAGCAAGTTCTTCAACTAGCTTTTCCTCAAAGATTTTCGAGATTATCTCTAGCGTGTTCGCATGCATCTGCAAACTATTATCCTCCAAAGCTAAGAATCCTGCTATCGGTACCACAATTGATCATATAGATGCTATGGGTGCAATTTCTAATGCAATAGACGTATTACTGCCTAAAAGCAATACTAAGCCAAAACTTGAAGAAGACTGGACAGACGACATCCCTACGCAGAAAAAAATGATCTATAACCTATTTCAAAGGGTGCTAGATACATCGACCGATCTAATGTATCTTACGATCGATGAAACTACAGACGGACCCGGCTTAAGCTACTCATATTACGATAAATCTGAAAATTACATTGGCGGCGGGGCGTTTTTTCCTGAATAGTCTTATATAGGTTTAGATAAGTGAAATAACCTTAAGCAGATCCTCTACAGTGTCAACGCCAACTGACTCATACTCAGTTTGATACAATCTAATTGAAAGGCCATTTTCAAGAAAGGTGAGTTGCTCAAGCTTTTCTATCTCCGAGAGCGGAGCGATTGGCTGTTTTTTAATTTTAAGGAGAGCGTCGTGAGTATATGCGTATAAACCTATGTGCTTAAAATACTTACATTCTGACTGATCTCTGTTATAAGGGATAGGACTTCTTGAAAAATAGAGAGCCCCTCCTGTGATATCTGAAACTACTTTGACAACATTCGGATTATTAATTTCATCAGGTTTCGCCTCTTTTTTTAAGGTCCAAATCGACTCAAGAGGATTATAAATCCCTTGAAGTAGATCCTTAATCATTTGGGGAGCGATTAAGGGCTCATCGGCCTGCCAATTGACAAAAACATCAGCTTTTACTCCCGATGTCTCGATAAATTCAATAAGTCTGTGAGTTCCGGTAGGGCAAGAAGGCGAGGTCATTTTCCATTTACCTCCGAATTTTTCTACCTCTCTTGCTACTTCTTCGTTATCGACAGCAAAATAGATTTCATGGAATTCTAGGCATTTACTCGCAGCAATAAAGACGTGCTCAAGCATTGTCTTATCCCCAATGCGGGCAAGAACCTTTCTTGGGAATCTTGTTGAGGCAAGTCTTGCAGGGATTACACAAACAACTTTCACTTTAGGACCCCTTGAATAGTCCTTCTTAGGCCAGCATCAAAATCTGTTTTTGGATACCAACCAAGCTCACTTTTAATTTTAGTAATATCCATCGCATAGCGAAAATCGTGACCGGGGCGATCAGCTACATGGATGATTCGTTTTCGATAAATGGCTGGATCGGAATCTTGAATTTCGGTAAGTCTTTCGATAATATGATCGATAACTTCAAGGTTAGTCTTCTCTTTTTCACCACCAACATTATAAACCTGACCTTTTTTCCCTCTACAGAGGATAAAATAGATCGCTTCTGAATGGTCTTCCACAAAGAGCCAATCTCTCACCTGCTCTCCTGAACCGTAGACTGTAAGATCTTCTCCGGTAATACAGCGCTGTATCATACGCGGAATTAATTTTTCAGGATGTTGATGGCCACCATAATTGTTGCTTGCGTGTGAGACTGTGATGGAGAGCCCGTAGGTTCTTGCGTAAGAAAGTGCTAAATGGTCAGCTGCTGCTTTTGAAGCTGCATAAGGAGAACTTGGCGCATATGGAGAAACTTCAGTGAATGTCCCCTCTCTTGTTGGTAAATCCCCGTACACTTCATCTGTAGAAATAAGATGGAGATGAATATGTTTGTGCCTTCTTAGAGCTTCTAATAAGGTGTAGGTCCCAATAATATTTGTTTCGATAAAACTCTTTGGTTGATCAATACTTCGATCGACATGAGTCTCTGCTGCAAAGTGGACAATCATGTCAAATGGATGGGTTATAAAAAGCTCCTCAATTAATTTAGAATCGCACACATCACCTTTAATGAACGTATACCTCGGATCATTTTCAACCTCTTTTAAATTATCAAGGTTTCCAGCATATGTCAGAAGATCAAGATTGATAATTTTTCCAGTAAATTTAGTTTTTAAAAGGACGTAACGGATAAAATCAGAGCCCATAAAGCCGGCTCCGCCGGTAACCAGTAATCTTTTGTTTGTTAACATAGAGTTTGAATATACTCCCTTAAAGCTTCTTCCCATGTGCAAATGGGCTTTTTTAAATACGGCTCTATTTTTTTATGTGAGAGAACAGATCTAACAGGCCGAATCGCAGCTCGTTTACTCTCCTTTTGAGTTACCGGGGTTACTTTTTTACATTTCATTTCTATTCCCAGCTCTTTAGCAAGCTGCCATATATAAAGAACTAGTTCATATCTACTCACAAACCCGCTATTTGTAAAATGAAAAACCCCTTTCTCATCTTTAATAGCAAATAATGCTTCAGCTATATCTTTTGTGTATGTTGGGCTACTGATCTGATCTGAAATGTGTCTTCCTTCTTCCCTACTCTTAAGCATGTCAAGGATTCCTGAAATAATCCCGGGTTTCCCACTCCCATAAATAGATGCCGTTCGAAGACAGAGACCTTTATCATACTTTAAAACCTCAATTTCCCCTAAAAGCTTTGTCCTTCCATACTCATTGATTGGATTTGTCTGATCAGTTTCAAAATAATCGTCAATTTTATTTCCATCAAATACATAATCAGTCCCAATATGAAGCAATCGAGCATCAAACTCTCGGGAAACTGTTACTAGATTTTTTGTGCCGGTTACATTCAAATCAAAAGCAAGCCTTTTTCCTAAGCCTTCTGCCTCATCGACATTGACATAAGCTGCGCAATTTATAATATGAGTTGGTGTGTGAGCTTTGCAAAATTTACGAAGGGCCTCAATATCCATAATATCTGCATCAAAGTGAGAACTACCTGCATAGCGAATCTTATTCTCAGCAAAGTAATGGCATAGTTCTCTTCCTAAAAGCCCATCTTTTGCGACAACCCAAAACTTCATAGAAGCTCCTTCAGTAAAGGTGCATTCAAGTCTCTTTGAGAAATAATTGGATCGATTACCGGCCATTTGATCCCTATTGCCGGATCACTCCAAAGAAAGCCTTGTTCTAAATCCCTATTAAAATGTGTGCTCACCTTATAAATAACATGAGCCTCACTTGATAGAACACAAAAACCGTGAGCAAATCCATCAGGAATAAATAGCTGCTTGTGATTCTCTTGGCTTATGTAAAATCCTTGCCATTTTCCAAATGTCTTTGAGTTTTTGCGAATATCGACAACAACATCAAAAATCTCCCCTACCGGACAATAAATTAATTTTGCCTGACCGGGCTGAAAATGCATCCCTCGTAAAACATCCTTTTTTGAATAAGAATGATTATCTTGTAAAAAAAGAGCTCCCACGCCAAGCTCTTTATACTTAGCACTGTTATAGCTTTCGAGAAAAAACCCTCGCAAGTCTTTGTGAACATTAGGTTCTATTTCAATCAAGCCCATTAACAACATAATCTTCAAGTCTACCAATTTTTAGAT
Source organism: Chlamydia trachomatis (assembly GCA_945870925.1). Lineage (GTDB taxonomy): Bacteria > Chlamydiota > Chlamydiia > Chlamydiales > 2-12-FULL-49-11 > VGMD01. Next base: position 4,608 of record CAMBTZ010000088.1, read on the forward strand.
GAGCGCTGCAACAGTTATATTACGAAGAGTATCTTTTGATCTTCGATAGGAATAAAAATCGGCCGGATTAGAATAAGTGCCGATTTCAGCAATTTCAATATTTTGCTTATTAATACCAAGCTCTTCTAATTGAAATCTTGCAATATCCCAAAGATTGAAATAGTTAGGCTTCACTTGAAATTGCCAAAAAATTTGAGGAAATTCATCCTTAAAATTTATAAATTCAGAATGTTCCGGCTCTAAACTTGGACCTATACATACAATTAGATTTTTTGCATTTACTTGAAATGACTCAATTAATTTATTCACCGTTTCCTTGTAAATATTTTGGACAAGTCCGCGCCAGCCCGCATGAACAAGCGCAATTACCTTTAGAACAGGGTCGTAGAATATTGCCGCCTGGCAATCGGCATGCTTTATTGCAATAGGCAGACCTTTTATAATTGTAGCACCCCCATCGGCTGTATAAAGAGCATCTCTCACATTAACTAGAGCAATATTTTTTCCATGTACCTGCTTAAAATAGAGCGCATCTATTTGATCTTCCCCGCGTAAATAAGTTCCATGATTTATTTCCTGTCCCTGAAGCAAGCTAAACTCCAACCACTCAATTTCCCCTCGATTTTTTCTGATCATTCAACTATCTTCCAAATATGATTGAGCTGTTTTTTAAGGCACCTGTTAGTGCTATCGGCTATGCTTTTCTTATTTTAGCCCTTCTATCGATTTGGATCCATCGGAAGATTTGGGTATGGGGATCTCTACTAATTGCATCAGCAGCTTTCGCCTATTATGGAGGTTTAATTGAGCTGCAAGGATTTATTCCCCTTATTATCTTAGCCGGCTGCTATTTTATGGCAGGGGAAGAAATTTCGGGATTTTGGAGACTTTTTACTTGTCTTTCTGCTGCAATCATTACAATCGCCATCTATACTCACTTTGTGAAAGGATTTAACAATATCCTTCTTTTTCCTAATTGGCGATCAAGCACTTCAGCAATAGCTATGAATATTTACGCAAACTACGATAAAGGGCTAGTCGCACTTTTAATCTTAGGCCTTTATTTACCGGTAATCAATTCTCGAAAAGAAATATACCGAATGCTTTTAGCAACAATACCCTGGATGCTACTAACCGGAATTGTCATCCTATCCTTAAGTAAGTATCTTCAAATTGTTGAATACG
>CAMBTZ010000089.1 GCA_945870925.1 Chlamydia trachomatis
AGAGCACATTGAGAACAAATAACCTTCCATGCTTTGTCTGGTGAGCATATTTTGGATAGAGAACTTTATATAAAAAATTAATTCCGACATGCAAAAGCATCAATGAACCAACCACTCCTATTATAGGAACAGACCAATGACAACCATGCAGAAAAGCTATGACAGTTTCCATAAATTTACTATACGCGTATCAGAATATTTATGAAATATCCTTGTCATAGCAGAAAAATTAAGGTTTACTACTATACCCTATAATTTTAGGGTCGACAAATAAATAGACTCCTTTTGGTAGAGGAATACCGGAAACTCCATCAAGCTTAATTAAAAGCTTTTCCTTACTTACTTTAAAGACTATGCGATTAGAAAATTTATGCGTTAATACTTCATTTTGAAGGTGTGAAATTACATCTTCTTTTTTTACTGAAAATCCACCTGAAACAGCAATTTCAGAATCTAGATCAGCTAAACTTTTTGCATAAAAAAGAGGATAACAGGTGCGAATTGATGCACCAGAATTTTGAAGATGTTGTATTGCATAAAAAGACTTCTCTTCAATTGAAATCTCACACAAAGCATCTATATTCAAACCCTTTCTCTTACTCACTATCCAATTGGGGGTTCTTAAAGCTTCTGTAAGTTGAAGCTCAGACACAATCGAATCTGGAAAAAACGTTGAAAATTTACCATCTAAAAATCCGGCATAAACCCCTGTCTCTTTATTAACAACAAAATCTTTGATAGAAGCTCTTCGAGAATCAGAAAGAGGGCAATAATGCCTCCCCTTAATATCAGTTCCTGAAACTTCCCCTTCAATTATATGATGCAAGTCCATTGCTAAAAATCTTTTATCCGGTGAGGCTTTGTTAGTTTGCGTAACTACCAAGCTTGCCCATTCACCCCCATCACCTTTAATTAGTTCTTGAGCGGCTCTAATTGCCTCAACTGATTCCACAGCACATCCAGGCAACATAGCTTCTCTCATGCGTTTTCCTAATCGATTTCTTTCAGCAATCGACGGAAGGCTTACTATACTTTCTAAACCTTTTTTTATTTTTGCATCTCTAGTTGGTGTGAATTTTAATTTTAATCCTGAGACTCTTATTAAACTTTCAGCCACTTTCACAGACTCTGGAGTAGCGTGCACTATAGGAATAATTTTCCTTTCAGGACTTAATGGGGTAATGAGTTCTTCAATCTCTTTTTGAAATCTCTCAAATTCTAAATCTAAATCAAAAGCATTTGAAATACTAATATCCATTTTATCTCCATTAATTATTAATAAATAAGGAGCATTATGACTTAACTAGTAATTAAATTGAAGAAATTGATTTTTCAGATCGAAAAAACAGGGCTGTAGCGCCGCTAATACACAAAAATGAACTGATAACAAATACTGCAATAGGACCAATTAATATAACAAGCAGTCCTCCAAGTGGCGGCCCAAGAGACCCCCTAATACCTACCATTGCAATATTTACTCCACTATAGCGTGAACTTTTTTCACCTCTAGCAAATAGCGGTCCTGAAAGATGCCAGATTAGATGACTTCCAGCCTGCGCAATACCATAAACAAAATAAGCAATATAGATCCAGTATTGATGAGCCATTGAGGCTATTATGAGCAGAGGAAAAAGGGCAAATCCTGTAAGTACTAATGAAGTAAAACTACCTATTGATAACAAACCTAAAGCCCTACTCCATAATGAAGATGTGAGGACAAATCCAAGACCCTTACAAATTGAATAAGCAATCATTAAATCTCTAAATGATATTTCTAAGGTTTCCATAAAAAAAATAGGGATAACAGGCTGAATAACCATGAGGCCTAATCCCCCTATCATAAAAGCCCACTGAAAGTTACGAAAATCGCTTCGTTTTTTCATTAAATCGTAGCAATCTATCCACGGCCTTAGCAAGCTTTCCTTTAAACTTAAGCTCACAGGTTTTATAAGTTCATCCTTTTTTTCATTCATTGGAACTAGAGCTTGAATCACTAATGCCCCAATTCCAAATAAGAGCGCAGCTCCAAAGAAGATTTTCCAAGAAAAAATCGACTTATCTAGAAGTGATCCGATCCCAATTGCAATCAAGACCCCTTCGGCATACCCTAAAGCAGACCCAAAGGAAAATGACTTTTCTCTTACTCGATTTGGTAAATTAATTTTTAAAATTTCCATCCATGCAGGAATCCCTGCTCTTGAAAAGAGCATATATAATGTAGATGCACCAATTAAAAGCCATACATTGTCAAAAAATAGAGCGAATAAAAAAGGTATCCTAGCAAGCAATCCCGCTCCGACAAGGCTCATACGGAGGGAATGCCGGTTTTGAGAAATTTTTTCGCTCCAATATAAGGAAAAAATTGAACTTACAGGCTTTAACATTGTCAATAAGACAATTTGAAATGCAGTAGCACCCAAAAACTTTAACAGAATAAATGGTAATAGCGGATAAAGAGAGGCAAACGGCTCATTAAAAAGGCTTGATAAGAGCAAAGCCTTTTTCGTCTTATATTCATTAGAGGAAAGATTTGAAGAATGCTTTACCATTCCTCCAGTTTACCTTTCAGCATCTTTCAGACGCAACCTCAAGTTTTCAAATAATTCCCTTACATTCCGCAAGAAATAATGCATAGGTCAGATATGAATCTCGGACATACACCTTCTCTTTTTTTCCTTTTATGTCGAGCTCTAGATACCCCTTAATAAGCGCTTGTTTGATTTCAGAAATTGTAAAGGTTTTTACACCTAAAATTGCCTCTGAATAATCTTGATTCGATAGCCCTTGTTTTTCTATTTTTGCCAAATACACGGGGATAACAGTACTGGCCATTCCTGGATCGGGCGCCATATCTCCAAGATAAATTGATTCCTTAGAATGAAATCCTGTCTCCTCTTCTAATTCCCTTAGCAAAGCCATTTCAACAGTTTCAAGCGGCTGCCTCACTCCTCTTGGAATTTCTAATTCAAAAACCCTTGTTGCATGCCGAAAAGCAACAAGTGCCGCAATCTTACCTTCCGGAAGAAGAGGTAGAATTGCAACTCCTGAAGGACCATTATCAAGTGAGCTCTTCCAAATGATTCTATTATAGGAACCTTCAGCTCCAGTTGGAAAAATAACTGCGTCCCTTAAAAACACCCAAAAAAGATCTTCCGTAATTAGACCTATTTTTGATGCTATAACAGCCTCAGCTTCACTCATCCCTTGTTTTAAACAGCGTGCTTTTTGTAATTTTTCTATATCTCGAATTTTTAAAGGGTCCGTGACAACTTCTATCTCTCCTTCCCTAAAATTTCCATTTTTTCCGAGAACTTCTTGATTAGCCTTAAGAAATTTAAGATAATTTGAGATAGAGTCTTCAGCATACAATGGCAATACTAAAATAAAAGTTAATAGATAACGAATCACACACATTCCCCTTTCTCAATTTTAACAACGATTTCAACATGCATTGTTTGCGGAAACATATCAAATGGATATGCCTCTACTTTCGAATAACCCTGAGCTGCAAAAAACTGCAAATCTCTGGCAAGTGTTGCAGGATCACACGAAGTATAAATAATTTTCTTGGGCTTCTTTATTATAGAAGCTTCTAGAACACGCTCTTCACAACCTTTTCGGGGGGGATTTAAGAAAATAACATCCAAATCATCTAAATCATCAATAATATCTTCCACTCTTCCTAATCGAAAATCGACATCAGCACCATTTGCCTTTGCACTCTTTTTTGCATCCTCTACAGCGCTTTCTATCATTTCAATACCAATAACATTTACCCCTTTTTTTGCAAGATAGATACAAAAAACCCCTATCCCGCAATAGGCATCAACGACTCTATCACCAATTTTAAGATCCGCTAGTTCATACGCCTTTTTATAAAGATTCTCAGCTTGCTCTAAATTAACCTGAAAAAATGAAGCAGGAGAAATTTCAACATGCATTCCGAGAACATCTTCTCGAATTACACCCTCTCCAAAAAGAAGGGTATAAGCATCACTATATAAAACATTATCATCTCTTGCATTCAAACCATGCAAAACACCTTTTACACCCTCCATTAACGAAATCGCCTTTGCCATTTTTTTGACCTCTTGTGTTGGATTCTCTCTTGTTACTAAAACAACAAGCGATTCACCTTTGCGATTTGTCCGGAATAATACATGTCTAATCCCTTCTACAAGATGGAGATTTCCTAAAATCCTGTTCCCAGCTTCACTTTGTATGTAACAAGTCTCAATCGGAACAATATTATGAGTTCTCTTCACATAGAGACCAACTTTTAAATTTTCATCAACCGGTAATTGGACTTTGTTTCGATAATGGAGTGGTTTTGGAGAAGCTACACAAACTGCGACAGAAGAATCTTTTAACTTCCCGATTCTTTCAAAAGAATCAATCACCCTCTTCCTTTTAAGATTTAACTGTTCCTCATATGCTAAATGCATAATTTGGCAGCCACCACATTTTCCAAAAACAGGACAAATGGGTTTAATTCGATTAGGTGATGATTCAATAATCTCTATCAATTCAGCTTTAGCGTAAGCACTCTTTTTTTCAACTATTTTTGCCAAAACCTTTTCACCCGGCAATGCTCCATCAACAAAGATAGTAAGGCCCTCATGCGTACCAACACCCTCTCCCTGAATCGTGACATCTCTAATATTAACTATAACTTCTTGCGACATAAACATTTTTCTGTTAAGTACTCTTTTTGTGAAAGAAATAATTTTAAAACACACTTTAGAAGACGGAACTATCCTCTCTGCAACTTTTCTTCCCGAATACGGAATGAATTTGTCTAGTTTAAAGAAAGGAGAAATTGAAGTCATTGATCAATCGACAAAAAATCTCTTTGACGAACGTTTAAGCGGATTGGGTCCCTTAATTGGACCACACTTTTTTCATAGAAAAGAGGGAACTATCCCTTTTGTACCAGACGAAACTATCTTTCCCCATCTAGCCCACATTCGAAAATCAGGCTCTAAAGAACCCTTTTCCCATGGAATTGCTAGGTATGTCCCTTGGAATTACACTGCAACTGACACTAGCGTTTCAGCCCACCTATCTGGAATGGACACCTATCACGGAATGACACTTGCAGCTCTAGAAGGATTTGACTTTCTTATGACATTTAAGGCCCATATATCATCACACGGTCTGGATATAGAAATGCACACAGAAAGCATAGGCAGCCCATCAATTGCCGGCCTTCACTACTACTTTGCCATCGCAGACCATTCAGGCCACGTTCGAATGAAATGCAAAAACCAATATGGCGATAAAGGTCAATGGCGCGACATTCCCGATAGATGGAAAGATCCATTAGGGGAGCTTAATTTTGATCTAAGTGAAGAGAGTGACTACACTTTCTCCCCGATTTCTACTGATTTCTCTGGAGAGGCGCTTCTCATTACCCCCTCCCATAACCTTAAAATTCACTATAAAACAGCCTCCGATGAAAACGCCTTCCAGCTCTATCATCCCCAAGGCGCTTCTTTTGTATGTATAGAACCAGTCACTGCTAGAGATCCTCGTGAGATGAAACAGCGTAAAAATACCCTATTTGTCAAAATCTACCCCTATTAATTATTATTTGATTTTTTAATCATATTATGATATAATTAATATAACTATATTAATAACTATAGGTGCTTTATGAGTGCTATTATTCCAAAAAGTGATAACTTTAACATTCA
>CAMBTZ010000090.1 GCA_945870925.1 Chlamydia trachomatis
AGGAGGCTCTTTGTTAAAAGCTTCTATATTGGCTATCCATAAATGAATGAACTGAGAAGCTAAAATGAAATTGCGATATTTTTTTGGTCTTGATGCTGAATAGAGGACTTTAGATTCAATATTTTTTAAATGGAAAGTTCCTTTCTCAATAAATGAATTTTTAGCCCAGATAACTATTAGAGGGTGAAAATGTGAGGTCTTGCTCATCTGCGAGTATCCTTAAAAAGAGAGGGAAGGATTAATTTTATGGGAAGAGGGCAATTAATATTTGGAGACCAATCGATGAAAAAGGTAACACTTGAATAGTTTCCTGGTAATAAAGATGGTTCAGTCTGAGCTAAATTAAATGTCCAATCACCATGGTGCCCTTTTATTGGATTTAAGAGATTTATTGAAAAAGCGTTTTGGCTTATTCCATTTGAGTCTGTCGTCATTCCAGAATGGATAATTCCTATTTGAGGAGGAGAGAGTTTAAAAGTGTCATTATGATTCATCCAAATAGTAAGAAATCTGTCTGTGGGAATAAATGCTCTATCTCTTCCCGGCCTAGCAGTCATATAAAGAGTTTTAGAGTCAGGATTTAGCAAGGTAATAGCCATATTATCTTCAACCATAACTGTTTGCGATGACATCAAAAATAGAAAATGAAATTCTGCCTGATCAGATGAATAGTCTTTTTTTTCCATAACGTCCTCAATCAGTTACCTTACTTACATAGAGTTTTAAAGCAAATTAATTCACAACTATTTGATGGTTAGACATCTTTCGTGATTAAGCAGCCATTGTTTTCGGGGAACTCCACCTCCGTAGCCACCGATTTCTCCATTTGCTTGGATTACCCTGTGACAGGGGATAATAATGGCGAGTTGATTTGCGCCATTGGCATTTGCTACAGCTCTTTGACTGGAAGGCCTGTTCATAGCAATTGCTACGTCGGAATATGATCTGGTCTCTCCAGGCGGGATTTTTTGAAGCTCTGCCCAAACTTCTTGTTGAAAAGGGGATCCAAGAAGGTGGAGGGGAGTTTTAAATTCTTTTAATGTTCCTGCATAGTATTGTGCGAGTTCGGCTTCGATAGAATCAATTGGCTTAGTTCGCCCGGGGATAATAGCCGCTTTGGTTCTTGATCGTAATCTTTCGATTTCTCGTTCAAGACCTCTTCGATCAACAAATTCTAAAAGATAGAGGGCTTCTTCATTAGCGATGGCTAGCATAGGACCAAGTGGTGAATCAAGCCAGGTGGCCTTTAAAATGGTTATATCTTTCCCTTTAGAAGGAGGTGCGCCCATAATACGAGAAAAGGCATCCCTAAAGCCGCTGCCTGACTCATAACCACTTGATAGCTGAGTATCGATCACAGATTCACCTGACCTAATTTGTTTCATAGCAATCCCCATGCGTCTAGATCTAGCATACTCTACAAAGGTCATGCCAAATCGTTTTTTAAATTGTCTGCGTGCAGTAGAAGAGTCTACCGACAATTTACGAAAATCGCCATCTTTCCAACGCTTTTCAGGATTTTCTTCTACCGCATCCACAAGTTTTTTAACGATATCAGATACTTGATTTGGATTTGAAAGTGGTCTACACCGCTTACAAGGTCTAAATGAAGCTAATAGCGCCTCCTTTGCCGTCTTAAAGAACTCACAATTTTCAAAATTTGGCTTCCTTGCAGGACAAGTCGGCCTACAAAAGACCCCTGTCGTTATAACGCCTACAAAGAAAACTCCTTCATACTCTCCATTTTTATCCAGGAGGGCCTTGTAATACTCTTTTTTACACGCATCTTTCTTCATGCCACCAGTATACAATATATCGGGAAAATCGCGCCGCCGAAATTCAGGCACTGATTTCAAGTTAAGGAAAATTTATACGCTACAGAGGGCGAGTCTGGTTGCTTCTTCGAGTTCTTGAATAGTAACTATATAACTTAAGTCTTTGCGCCATCCAGCACTGTGGCTACCATCAAGCCAATTAATTGAGCGTTTATGGTCGCGATAGACGTCCATACAAAGTCCATCAGAGCCAGCAACTAAACAATGCCATGCTCCGCCTGGAATGATAAGCTCACCTTTTCCACAATAGTTATAATCCCAGCTTTTTCCTGCATCTTGAGAAGTCCAAACATAGCATCTACCAGATTTAATCGTAAAAGTTTCATCGATATCATGATAATGAGGTTGTACGTATTCCCCAGGACCATAACAAACCATGCGCAAGGAGTTTATAGTGATGTCCCAAAAGCCTTCAGCAGATCCACTATCAAGTTTGCGTGTAAGTGGAGCTGTCCTAATATCATATCCAGAAGCTACTAAAGCTTTATGAGCCGCTTCCTCGCTTAAAGCAAGAACCGCAAATCCTTCAGGAGCTCTTTTAATATGGAGACTTAGTGTCAAAGAACGAAGAGATCCAGAACTTGAAATCTCAACCGTTACCGGCTCAATTTCTTTAGACAACCCATATAATGACAAACCTTCAAATAGTGGTGTAATTGCAGACATGATAACGATCCCCTGTTTTAAGAAATCAACGATTTTAGACCGTTTCTTCTTTTTGCACAATAATATTAGGTTTTATCTTTACATAATATTTATCCTTAGTTACCCTAACCCTTTTTATTGGGGTAAATTTATGAGATTTCTATTTTATTTGCTTTCATGCATGTCAATTTCTCTTTTCGCAGATGTAAGCGTTCTTTCTTTGGGTAATTTAGGTAGCGTTCGCTATACGAGTGATGATCAGCATCTTTTACAAATTGAGCGATTATCTCCATCTGAGGAAGTTATGTACACACATTCGTATCAATATGATGGGATAGGGAAAATTATTTCTGAGAGCCTTATTGGTGATTTAGGAGATGTTTTTTATGATGATGCGGTTGTTAGAAGTCCTTTTAGTTTAGAAATTTGTGAGTACAATGAGAATCACAATCTTGTGAGATATACTCTTGATGGTATCACACGAGAGTTTTCATATAATGAAGTGAACCAAATGATTATTGAAGATACGGAGCAATTTCATGAATATGACACTTTTGGAAATGTGATTAGCATTGGGAACGATGGGTATATCTACGATGAAGCGAATAACCTGATTCAGGTGATTACTCCTGATTGCATAATAGATTATGCTTACGACTCTTATGGTAATAGAATATCGAGAACACTAAACGAAAAAACTGAATATTATATTTATCAGGGTATCAATGAAATAGCGATTGTCGATAGTGATGGAACAGTAGAACAGCTCCGTATACCAGGACTATCAACACATAACGATATTTTTAGGCCGGTAGCAATTGAGACGCAAAATCGCATTTATGCTCCCATTCATGATGTTCAGGGCAATATTATTCGATTGATTGATATTGCAACTAAAGAAGTGATCAGCATTGATGGCTTTGATCCTTACGGCAGAGGCCTACCTAACAATGCGCCTACTGCATGGATATTCTCAGGAAAGCATTACGATGCTGCTGCAAATCTAGTCTATTTTGGAAGTCGCTATTACTCTCCTGAACTTAGACAGTGGCTTACACCAGATCCTCTAATGCAAACTTCCAATCCATATCAATACTGCCTCGATAATCCCTTTTCGTACGTTGATCCCAATGGTGAATGGGCATTCACATTACTCACTGTTGCATGGGGAGCAGGAGCTACCATTACAGCTCCAATTTGGGCGCCATACGCTGCTGCTACCGCATTAGGCATGACAGTTGGCTATTATGGCTATAAGGCATATGGAAATTGGCAAGATAAAAAAGATGAAGATGATTATTGGAAAAGTGAGCAACAAGGTAATTATATGGAGCGGAGTAAAAAAGGTGGAATTGATCCAACCTTGCCGAAAGATCCATTTAATCACCCTCAGTGGGATGATGTAAGTCATCCAAGCGCTGCAAAAAAAGGGCACCATGTCTTTAAGGATAAAGAAACAGGCGAAGAAATTCGATTTGATAAAGGTAAGCCTGGTGAGTATGGACATAAGGGAAATGATCATTACCATAGAAAAAATCCTAATTCTAAAGAGGGGAAAAAAGACGCTTACTTAGATAAAAATGGCAAGCCCGTATCAGAAGATAGTGAAGCATCGCATCTTTAACCATATTAGCAATTTATAGGGAGAAATAATGAACATCAAAAAATATACTGCATGGTTTCATGATGGGAATTTAATTGAAATTCTACACAATCCTAAGGACTCTATCATGTTATTGACTATGTCAAGCGCTCAAATTATTGGATGGGAAGAGTTTGATAATCAAATTGAGCTTTCTAAAAACATGACAATTGTTGGTGTTTTGCATGTAGAAAAAATTATAGAAATATCCATTAATGATGAGCCATTCACAGGGGTTCTTCAAAAGCTTTATCCGGAAGGCTCAATATTAGATTTTGAAATAACAAATGAGCATACTATTGAATTAGGAATCTCTTGGAGTACTGCGGATAAAAGAGACCTAGATTTTACCACAATATTAATAGAGGCGAAGACAATTTGGTGGGAGAACATACCAGAAATGAAGCCAGATTAGATCTTTTATGAATGAATCGATGTCTTATTCTTCAACCCATTTGATGAAGTTTTTGGCTTGCGAAGTAGTTTTAGAGATGGCTGGATCTATTTGACATTGAAAAGATGCTCAAATTGGACTTTGGAGAGGCCATACCAGGCATTAAGATAAATGTCACTATCCAATGCTTCAATTACGGTGACTTTTTAAAGGCAAGGCCTTATTTTGATAAATCGACAAAAGTGAAACCAACAGAAATTGGTCCATATTTAGAACTAAGGATAACATGATTTTATCGGATAAAACTATTAGAGACTACATTGATGCTGGCAAGATAACGATATTTCCTGAATTTAATTTGGCAGATATCCGTCCTGCAGGGATTCGTCTCCATCTAGGAAGCGATCTCTTAATCCCTATTTCAGGGCAAAAAGTTGACTTAGATGCAGGTGAAGATGTTCGCTTTGATAAAGTTAGTATTTTAGAAACCACTTTTGTTTTAAAACCTAACCAATTTGTTTTAGGAAGCACCTTTGAAAAATTTCAAGTCCCAAGAGATATCGTGTGTCATGTGGATGGTCGGAGCACAGTAGCTAGAATCGGATTAGCCATTCATTGCACCTCAGGCATCATTACAAGCTCTTTTTAAGAGATTAGATCCTGACTGGAGCGGAAGATTGGAGGATCGAATATTGCGCGAAGCGGTGCCAGTGGTTGCAAAATATTGTAAAGATCTTACTGTATGTGATGAAAAAGGTTGGAGCTATTTACATTACGCTGTTCATAGAGGACATGCATCTTTTGCAAAGGAGCTCATTGAAAAGGGACTTTCGATACATCAAGAAGATAAGCAAGGATTGACCCCTTATCACCTTGCATTCACCAATTTTTCGAGAGGTATGCTTTCCGCATTAGGAATAAATCCAGATTCAGTCGATATGACGCCCAAAGATGTTGTTAAAATTATGCAGAAATTGCCATTTAAACCGGAGGATGAGTATTGGAAGAATCCAAAACCTATGGAATACTATAGTGAATTAAAATTTGTTTTTCATATTGTGTAAATCCGCTATAATATTCGGATGACTTATTCACTTGATCTTAGAAAGAAAGCTCTGAACTATCTTAAAAAGGGCAACTCATGGCAATCAGCTAGTGAAGCATTTGGCGTAAC
>CAMBTZ010000091.1 GCA_945870925.1 Chlamydia trachomatis
CGTTTGGCAGATGCATCTTAACTATTTTTCCAGAGGTTTCAGATGAAGAAGGTGTTTTATATCATCCGACAATGGAATGTGACTATGACCTATTTGGCAATACGATCATTTGCAAAAACAGTAAAGGTGAAGTAAAAAAGACCACCTACAATATTCTCTCTAAACCTATTCTAGAAATTTTTCCGGACGGATCCAAATTACACCATTTTTATGAAGTAGGAGGTGGGTTAAAACAGACAATAACTCAAGATGAGTCTTACACATTTTATAAAAGCGATATCTTTGGACGTATAGTCTCTAAACAAAGCGCTCTTTTTAAAGAAAAATGGGTCTATTCCCCAACTAGCCTCCTTTCATATACTGATGAAACTGGCCTTACAAAAACATTTACATACGATGAATTTGGAAGAAAAATTGAAGAAGCAGCTCTAGACCGAAGAACTACCTATTCTTATGATAGCCTAAACTTTTTAGAATCTATCCATATTGGCGATATTACGACTACTCAAATCCATAACAATGAAGGCCTAATTATAAAAGAAGATGTGTGTGGTGAAAATATTTGCATCTACACCTATGATACTGAAGGTCGAAAGAGTGCTATAAAAAAAATAACCTCGGCAGGAACCGCTGTTGATACAATCACATATGATTCTGAAGGTAATATTATTTCTCATACCGATCCGATTGGCGCCACTACACAATTTAGACATGAAAATTCATCTAAAACAACAATCGATCCAATAGGAAACATAACAATTCAGAGTTTTGACGCATTAAATAGGCTTATAAAAGTAGAGAATCAAAATGCAAATAGAGAGACGGTTTCAATACAGGAAAATTTTTATGACAAAACCGGTAATCTAGCTCGAAAAGTCTCCCATATATACCAAAATGGACAATTCAAGCAAAAATCTGAAATCACTTGGGAATATGATTTTAGAGGACTTGTTATCAAAGAGAGTCAATCTGAAAAAACCACTTATAACAAATATGATGTTTTAGGAAGATTGATAACCCGGATCCTTCCAAATGGTGTTATTTTATCACATTCATATGATTTTGAATGCCGATTAACCGAACTTAAAAGTTCAGATAATTCTATTCACTACGTTTATAAATACGATCTTGGATCAAATCCTATAGAAATTAGAGATGAACTTCAAAGAACTTCACTTAAAAGAAGTTACAATCCGTTTGGTGATCTTATTCATGAAATAAACAACCAAAATCTGACTTGTAGTTGGGAATATGATCAACTTGGTAGAGAAAAAAGCCTTACACTTCCTGATAGATCAAAAATTGAATATCAATTTGAAAGCAATCATATGAAAAAAATAGAGCGGATTTCTAAAAACGGAACCTCGCTTTATCAGCATACATATGATGTTTTTAATCAAAATGGACATGTTCACGAAGAATCACTCATTTATGATTTAGGAAAAATTATAACCCACCACGACCTTTTAGAAAGACCCTATAAAACAATCTCACCTCACCACAAAGCAACCACAACATATGGACAATCAGGTCTTGTATTGTCATTAGAAAACTCCCTATTTACTAAAAAAATCTACCAGTACGATCCTCTTAAACAACTAGTCAAAGAAAATGAGTGGGAATATAATTTTGATTCAATCGGAAACCCTTCTGATTTAAAAACTAATGAATTTTGCCAACTTACAAGTGAATTTCTCTATGATACAAATGGCAATCCATTAAAAAGAATGAATAGTTCAATAGAGTATAAATATGACGCTCTTGGAAGATTGACGCATATTATCGATCCTCAATATAAAAAAATCGAATTCACTTATGATGCTTACTCTCGCTTATTCTCAAAAACCATAAATGGACAAAAAATATTCTATCTTTACGATCAAGAGTATGAAATAGGGACAGTAAAAAAAGACGGAACTGTACTAGATTTAAAAGTACTAGGCCTTGGCTTAAATGGAGATATTGGAGCTGCTATTGCGATTGAAATCGAAGATAAAATCTATGCCCCACTTCACGATTTTCAAGGAAATATAATAGGTATTATCTCAAAAAATGGAATACTTACTGAAACTTGCGACTATGATTCCTTTGGAAATGAAACAATCAGTTCTGATCTAAACCCTTGGCACTTTTGTTCCAAAAGAAAAGAAGAGGGGCTTATTTATTTTGGCAGGCGTTTTTATGACCCTGAATATGGAAGATGGCTCACTCCGGATCCACTTGGATTTTTTGAAAGCACTAATTGCTACTTATATAATCTTAACTCCCCATTAAACAGACTCGATCTCTTTGGTCTCTCCTCTATCCCAGGCGTTGGCTTTTATTTTGAACCGAGCAAATTATCAAGCGCACAAGGACAAGTCCCCTATTTTAAAATACCTCCACAAATAATATTATGCACATCAATATTATCAAAGACCCCATTTGCAGCCCCCGCTGACTGCATAGTCATCAGCGGATTTCTTCACAGAATACACTTCACTCCCCTCGAAAAAATCTTCAATCGGGCTAACCTCATTAATCATATGAATGAAATTGTCTCTAAGGAACCCGGCATAATAGGCATCATTACAGGTCAAAACGGTATAAATACATCACTTGCCGAATTCATAGAAAACTCTACAAGCCTCACAAGTAATATCGCAGAAGGCACTACCTACATAGGTCACCACAATAAATCCCAAGGTCTCATCCAAGATGTTAGCAGAACACAAAATCAACTGAAAAACAGAACCCTCACTACTAACGCAAAGCAAACAGGCAATTTCCTAGGTATCATCGCCGACTCCCTCGGTAATATTCAATCAAACTCCTACTGGCTCCACATACCCCATAGCGAAGCCGGCATCCTCTTCAACCTTGGCTACACCACCCTCTCCGATTCCCAACAAAATACCCTCAAAAACCAACTCCTCATCTTCGCTATCGCTCCCGCCGAACCAATCTCCTGGCGCCACTGCCTAGAAGCAGACAACATCTACTCAACCAAAGACCTAATAACCGGCCCCTTTGGAAAAAAGTATAAAAACAATCCCAATTACAATATAAGTAATATCAAATGCGAATCGCCCCGAAAAGAATTTAGCGCCTATATCGCTGATCACGCTTTCACCGGCACCACTTATCGAAATGCTACAACTAAACAAATTCAAATACTTAGAGGAAAAAATGGTTTTTATGATTCAAGAAGCCGTTAAAAGGCTATTTTTTATAATTTTTATTGGAAGTCACCTGTTAGCTGTAAATAAAGATGATGATGTTCCTTATATTAAATATGCTAAAGAAATTACCGAGCCATTCATAGCGGAATGCAAAAAAAAATATGACCTAGAATGTATTGGAACTGGCGGAAGATTTACATATAATATAGCTCAAATTAATTTGCATTTTTTAGCATACCGAAAAGGCTCTATAGAAGAAGCTAGAATCCTCGAAGTAAAAATGATTGAAAACCTCCTCAATAAAATTAATTCTGATGATAAAATCAAACCATTTCTTTTTGAATATCCATTTAAAACAAACAACTTAGACATTTCGATCTCGTACCAAAAAAAAGATGATTCGAATTACACAGACGGAAGCGTTGCTCTTGTTTTTTTAGGTAAAAACAAGCTTTTCTACTGCGCTGAAGACCCTAAAACGGGGAAACTTGTCGATCTTTTGGAAGAGCCGTATGAAGAAGCTAAAATAATCGTAAATAAAACTAAATAGAGCAATGAGAACTTCCTTTTCGATCTTATAGCGAATTAAATTTCTTAGAAGCTGTCCTAAAACCTAAAAAGGTTTATATAGAGTAAATTTAATTCGCTATAAGATGTTCCAATGAAAAAATTGCCTAAAATTCAACGCAAAGGCGCAAAGAAACAAAGGCACAAAAAAAAGAAGATGCCCTACTTCGCATCCACTATTCTATAAATAAAATGAATTTATAGTGAATTAAATTTACTATTAGATAACCTTACACAGTATCTGCTTTTGGTTTCCATTAGGCAATATCCGTTGCTGAATAAGATAGCTAGCTTTGTATCTTTGCGCCTTTGCGTTGAATCTTTGATACCATCTAGCACGAGCTAGATTTCAGTTTTAAAAGACGCTCTAGGTTTTAGTACAGCTTCTTAGAATGTCCCTATCGCGATTAAGGTTGACCTCATCACATCGAAGTCACATGTACGAGCTTCAACGTAATTTTCGAAAACTTTGAAATAAAAGACAAAACAAAAAGCCCAAACTTTCGCTTGGGCTTTTAATTCGGAAGAGGTAGGATTTGAACCCACGGTCCCCGCAAAGGGACTCCTGTTTTCAAGAAAGCCGCATTCCTTAACATCACAGTAGCCAGCTACTGCCCACAGCACAATGATACCCGATCCCAGCCATTTTCGACAAATAGAGAGATGTACTGAGATATGTCAGTTATAGGGTGCAAATGTACCTTAAGTGTACCTTCTTTCAAATAACTCTATATTTAAAAATCGCACTCTAAATAAAATACTTACCGTTACTTATTAACAAAAAGCTGTTTACACAAAAATGACATGAAGATATTGTGTCCAAAATGAAAAGATTCGCATACTTATTTCTTATTTTACCCTCCTTAATATTAAGCGAATGGAATGATCCGTTTAAAGAAAATAGTGATCCAGCGATAGCTCATCATGTCAATGTAATCACAGGAAAATTACAGCTTGCTTTTCAAGATCATATAGTAAAAGGCGCAATTCCGATTCCTCTCGTCAGAACATACACAAACTTTGGAATGACGGTAAAAGCTCCTGCCGATTGGCAATTAATGGGTGGCTGGAATTTTTTTCCACAAATACACCTTTATCTTGACCCTCGAGAAGATGATTTTAAAGTCTACCTCAGGGAACCAAATGGAAAATTGTTGACCTATTCGGCCCCTCATAAAGATGACCATACACTTATTATGAATCCCGAAAATTATGGAAACGATTCAGAATATATGACTTATAGATTAAATCCAAATAATCACCGTCTACACCTTAATTATAAAAAGGGAGAAGCAATCCTCCATATGGCAAATGGTGGAAAGCGTATTTATAAAGGCCCTCGTAAGGGATTTGTCGATAAATTAGCCGATTATAATCTATTTAATTTTGAACGCAGTGCAAGACATTATCTTTTACAAGAAGAAATTTCACCATCGGGACAGAAGACTCTTTATATATACTCCGATGATAAAAAAGCGATCAAGATTCTTCAAGTTAATCCTTCTAATACTAAAGTATATTCCGGACTCTCTCTAAGACAAATGAATCAACATCGACCTTTTTACATTCATATCGCAACTAGCGATAAGCAATACTTAGCCTATTTTGGTCAGTCAATCGAAGATCGAGATTACCTATCTAAAGTAACAAGTAGCCTTCGTCCTTCTGAATCTATTTCTTACCATCCTTCTAAAGCTCTTTTTGGAGCACATTTAGAAACTATCGCTTTGCCTGATAGACCCAACTTTCGCATCGAATATTATCTTCCTCAAAATAAAAAAGAGCTTAAGCAATATCAAACTTTAGACGAAAAACCCCCTGAGGCCTATAAAGTCAAAGCTGCTTTTGATGTAGGAATGAAAGTTGCTACCTTTACCTACACTTCAAATTCTACAGATGTCAGAGATTGCGATAACATCCTTACTCGTTACTA
>CAMBTZ010000092.1 GCA_945870925.1 Chlamydia trachomatis
TTCTTTAATGTAATAAAAAAATATAGAATTTTTTATATAGCTATCACTCAAAAATAAGTTAATAATTCCTTTTAAAATGAGCTTAATAAGATTAGTTATAATAGATATAACTGGTATCCAGTCGCAAATAAAATCAATAGAGATCAATATAGAGCTAAATTTAAAATTTTCTTTAATACTATCAGGAAGTTTAGCACCCACTAAAAGGGTTAGCGCCGCCTCCTCTGCATTACTTAAGCCGTGAAGATAAGCAGGCGGATCGCTTGGTTTTGAAGCACTAGTTTCCATAATCCCCTCTATTTTAATTATACTAATTATGTGCTAATTGATGGCTTTCTTCAAGTATTTAATTTTTAAATTAGATAAGTTGTGAGAGGAAGGTTTGGGCCGGAACTAGAATGCTAGGATGTGGGGTCATGCCTGCGATCCTGCTATTTTAAGGGCTCTTTGTTTTGTTTTTTCAAGCTTAAGTTGCAGTTCCATTGAAATATGAGATTTTAATGTGAGCTTTGAAATTAAGTGAGTTATCCTACTGGCATAATTGTAAATAGCAGGATCGCAGGCATGACCCCATCATGACCCCATCACAAGAAGCTTGCAGGTCTGACCATCATATCAGCCTTAGGTTTGGGGGAAGGATTTGCGGAATTCGTCTTGCTCTTTGGCGGCGCGGATTCTGCGGAGGCGGCGGTGGTCGGCTTCTTCGAAGCGCCGTTTTTCGTCTTGGGTTTCAGGGAGGACTTTGGGGACGGGGGTTGGTTTGCCGCGGTCATCGAGGGCGACGAAGGTGAAGTAGGCTGATAGTATATGATATATCTCGCCGGAAAAGACGTTTTCGGCTTTGACTTTGAGGCCGATTTCCATGGATGAGGTCCAGGCGCGGTTGATTTTGGCTTGGATGATTAGGTTGTCCCCTTTTTTTGCGGCAGCTAGAAAGTGGACGGCGTCGATGGAGGCTGTGACGCAGACTTTTGCGCTGTGGCGTTCAGCGACAACGAGGGCTATTCGGTCTAGCAAAGCTGTAATGGTTCCGCCAAAGGCAGTGCCTTGAGAATTTAGATCGTTAGGAAAGATTTTGTACACATAGTCATCTACCTGAGAATCTTTGGGTGTTTTTGTCTTCTCCATATTTTTGATTAATCAAATAGGGTTATTTATTGGCAATTTTTCTTTTGCTTTATAAGGATGATTTTTCACATAGTCGGTTTAAAAAGGGATGGTATATGAAAGCTCCAATTAGAGTTGGAATTTCGGGAGCTGCAGGTCAAATAGGGTATAGTTTGATCTACCGGATTGCTGCAGGTGAGATGCTTGGTAGAGATCAACCTGTTATTCTTCATTTGCTTGAGATCCCCCAGGCGTTGACTGCTTTGACAGGGGTTGAAATGGAGGTAGATGACTGCGCGTTCCCTTTATTAGAGGGGGTTGTGACTGGAAGTGATCCTAACATGGTCTTTGATGGGGTGGAATGGGCAATTTTAGTTGGGGCAAAGCCTAGGATTAAAGGTATGGAAAGGAAGGATTTGCTATCTGATAATGGTAAGATTTTTGTGGGACAGGGAAAGGCTTTGAATCGAAAAGGAGTGAGGGTTCTTGTAGTGGGTAATCCTGCAAACACAAATGCTTTAGTTTTAGCTCATAATGCTAAAGATCTTCCAAAAGAGAATATTCGTTCGATGATGAGGCTCGACCAAAATAGGGCGATTACGCAGCTTGCAAAAAAAGCCGGTGTTTCAGCAAGAGACGTCAAGTCGGTTGCAGTTTATGGAAATCACTCACCCACAATGGTTACTGATTATAATAATGCGACAATTTGCGGGAAAAAAGCTGAAGAGGTAATTCAAGACAAGGCGTGGCTTCAAGGTGAATTTATGACCACGGTAAAAAAACGGGGGGCCCAAATAATTGAGGCTAGGGGTCTTTCATCGTCAGCGTCAGCAGCAAACGCTGCAATACAGTCGATTCAGGATTGGATCTTACCTACACCAAAAGATGATTTGTTTTGTGCGGGTGTATATATGAGAGATAAAGATCTTTTTTATGGGACTGCACTAAGAGATCAAAAGATTGTGTCTGGATTAAAAATCGATTCATTTTTAGAGGCAGAAGTGATGATTTCAGAAAAAGAACTAATAGAAGAAAGGGAAGCTGTGAGGCAATATTTATGAGTAAAGTGCTCTTTGAAATTACTGAGGATGGGCTTGAGACCGGACTTCGAGGTGTTCCTGTAGGTTATTGCACAACATCTAAAGTTGATCCTGAAACAGGGCTCCATTATCGGGGAAAAACTGTTAGAGAATTTGCCCATTTAAAACCTGAAGAAGTTATTTATTGCATCATGGAAGGGAAGTTAGAAAACAATTCTCCAGGATATAAAACATTTTGCGTGGAGCTTGAAAAACGGGCTCCTCTTCATCCAAAAGTCAAAGAACATATTTGTAAATTGCCAAGGGAAAGTCATCCAATGAAGCTTCTTATAGGAGCTCTTGCAATTATGTCGACATTTGAGGCTGAAGGGCGGTATCCGGAAGATTGTCTCAATGTGATTGCAAAAATTCCTGAGGTCGTAGCGATTTTGATTAATTACCATGCAGGCTGGGGAGATACACCAGCATCTAATCCAAAGCTTGGGTACATGGAAAACTTTTGTCACATGCTTAACACACCTAATGTTAAAGATAAGAAAGCGTTTAACGAAGTAATGCGCCTGTTTAATGTTCTTCATTACGATCATGGAGGGGGAAATCTTTCCACTTTTGTAGGAAAAGCAGTGGCATCAAGCCACGAGGATATGTATGGATCGCTTGCTGCAAGTATGTGCGCGCTTGAAGGCCCGCTTCATGGAAAGGCGAATCAAGTATGTCTTGCTTTTCTCCAAGAGATTCATAAAGAAGTTGGTGACCAGGTGACAGGGGATCAAATGGAAGCGTTGATTAGAAAAAGGCTTGATGCCGGCAAGCTTCTCTATGGTTTTGGTCATGCCGTCTTAAGAAAAGAGGATACAAGAGCTACACTCCTTTGCGAGGCTGGAGAAAAATACTTTTCAGATCATCCTCTAGTTCGAATAGGTCTTCTCTTGCGCGAGCGCGCCCCAAAAGTGTTAAGTGAAAATCCAAAAATACAAGACCCTTACGCAAATGTCGATCTTATGTCCGGTTCTATTCTGTCTGCAGCTGGCTTTCCCTATCCTGACTATTTTACAGTTCTTTTCGGACTCTCCCGGATCGTTGGCATCGCTCGCCAAATTGTCTATGAGCGCTGCGAAGCCCGCGGCGGCAAAGGCACTCCCATCATTCGCCCCAAATACCTCTACAAGTTAGGTGCCTGACCCCCAACCTTTCAACGTTAGGTGCCTGACCCCTAACCTTTCATTTAGTGTATTGTCTTTTAAATGGAAAAGCTTTACAAATATAGGTTATGACATTTCAGGAAGTGGAAGAGATCTTTAACCGTTCGTGGCGGTTTGCGTTTTCCAAAAAGAAATTTTTATTAGTATTTGCTAGTTTGCTCGCATGCGGCGTATTGGTTGTGTTTTGTAAGACTTTGTCTTTTGCTGCAGGGCCATGGGTGGTAATGAGTTTGTCCTTTTTGCCGGTATTTTTGTGCACAGGTGTTTTGCTTGGAACTGGGGTGTTACTTAGTCGGATTTATTATCACGAGGTGAAAGGAAATACGATTCAGTTTCGAAAGCTTTTAGTCGACTCATTTGAAGTTTTTATGGGCGCTGCTTATTTGTCTTTGCCGCTCGCTTTAGGTTATTTGCTTTTGTGGACCATGATGGGGATTTTCTATTTGCTTAAGTCTTTGCCAATGATCGGTGAAGGGATTGGGATTTTGTTATCCTTTGGTCCATTTCTGCTTGTTTTGGCATCGCTTCTTTTGGGCTTTTTTAGTTTGCTTGTTCTTTTTTTTGCTACGCCCCATATTGCTCTGAAAAAGCAGATGCAGTTTCATATTGCAGAAGAGATTTTGGACAGGTTGAAAATCAGCCCATTTTCGAACATTCTTCTCTTATTGATTGGTTTAGCGCCGGTACTTCTTTGTATTGGATTTTTGACTCTGTCAGCTTTTTTGACAGGGCTTGGATATGTTACTTCGAAGGCCGTTTTAGCTGTATCTCTGCAGTGGTTTTTTATCATGATTCCCTTTTCACTTTTGCTCACCCCATTTGTCGTCTTATTTTTTAATTTTTCAACGGAGAGTTTTGGACTCTTTGCAAGAAGAACTCGCACTAAACAGAGGGCTACGGAGGAAGAGTGCGTGTCGCAGTTGTAGGTGCAGGGCTTGCCGGTCTTGGAGCAGCCTATTTCCTTATTAAAAAAGGATATTCAGTAACTATTTTTGATGAGATGGGTGTAGGAGCCGGTGCCTCTGGAATTCCTATTGGTCTTTGCCATCCTTACTTAGGTAGAAGTGGAAAACCATCAAAATTCGCATCTGAGGCAATAGCAACCACAATTGAATTAATCGATGTTGCTGAAAAATATTCCGGAAAAAAATTAGCTGATCGAAGTGGAATTTTACGAACAGACTGGAGTCCGCTAGAATGGTACCCTGATTTAGAGAAAGTAGAAGAAGGGATTCTTATCAAATCTGGAATGACAGTTCATATGAGCGCTTATGTAAATGCATTGTATGCCTCTTTTGAAAATGTTGAGCTTATTAAAGAGAAAATTTCTTTTGAGGATGATTTTTCTAGCTTTAATAAAGTTGTATTTGCATGCGGAGAGGGGATGCGAAGCTTTCATCTTCCGGTAAATTATGTAAAAGGGCAGGTCGTTATTGGTGTCATGAAAAACAAATTAGAGAAAACAATAATGAAAGCTAAGGGTCATCTATCACCATTAGGCGATGGAAGAGTGCAGCTTGGATCGACCTATGAGCACCATTTTGAAAATAGTGAGCCCAATTTAGCTGTTGCTATTAAGGAGTTATCACTTAAATTGAATGCTTTTTTTACGGATCCAAAAGATTTTACTATTCAGAACTGTTTTTCAGGGATCCGAGTTTGCGTTAATGAAGGCTATTTACCTATTACCAAGCAATTGAGTGAGAAGGTTTTTCTCTTTACAGGACTTGGGTCAAGAGGTTTGCTCTATCATGCATATTATGGACGCCATTTAGCAGATATGATAGGATAGCTCTATGAAATTTTTGTTTTTGGGTACGGGTGCTTCAGCCGGCGTTCCGGTTGTTGGATGTAAGTGTGATGTTTGTAAGGGTGGTGATTTTAAAAATAATCGCTTGAGAGCGTCTGGTTTACTCACATGTGATAATTTAAAATTCTTACTTGATGTTTCCCCGGATATACGGTTTGTTGCTTTAAAATATGATATTACTCATCTTAACGGAGTTTTTCTCACTCATCCGCATGAAGATCATATTGGCGGGATGAATGACCTTAGATCGTATTCTTTTTTAAATCAGAATAAATTGATCCCCCTTGTATTATCGGAAACGACAAATGACGTTCTTAATATGCGATTTGGTTATCTTCTCGATAGATTTGACAGAATTGTGTTAACAAAGAAGCGTGGGCATTTGTCTGTTGATGGTGTTGAC
>CAMBTZ010000093.1 GCA_945870925.1 Chlamydia trachomatis
TGTGATCGCCTGTTCCGGAGCAAATTTATAAGCAACAGCCCATCTAGGGCTTTTACCTGTATAACCAATCTCTTCTCTTTTTTCAATATCATCAAATTTGATCACAATTCCATCAATCTCAAAACCAAATGTGCGTCGTTTTATCTCAATTGATTTTGCATAATCTAAAATCTCGGCTACGCTTTTGCAAAGCATTGTCTGCTCTTTTGTAAAAACAGGGAGGCCAAGCGATTTTAAATAAGGGACAATTTCTGATTGCTTTTTTATATCCCCATCGACCACATCATAAATAATTATCGAAAGCTCTCTCTCTTTTGTTTCTAGAGGATTTAATAGCTTCAAAGACCCGGCTGCAGCATTTCGTGGATTTGCATAAACATCTTCACCTGCCTCCTCTTTTTTACCATTTAATTTATGAAATATTTCTAAAGGCATATAGACTTCGCCGCGTACCTCTAAAACATTAGGAATATTATTACCTTTTAAATGGTGTGGCAAACATTTAATTGTCCGAACATTCTCAGTAACATCATCCCCTTTTTTTCCATCACCCCTTGTCACAGCTTGAATAAACTCACCTTTCTCATAACGAATCGAAGCTGCAATACCATCGATTTTTAGTTCCGTTGTAAAAGCAAAATCGCTCTCTCCCAAGATCTTTTCCATACGTTTAACAAAATCGGTAAGCTCTTCCTCGGAATAGGTATTCATAAGTGAAAGCATAGGGCGAGAATGCTCCACCTGCTTAAATCCAACCTGAATATCGCTTGAAACTTTTTGCGTAGGAGAATCTGATTTAACCCATTCAGGATGTTCTCTTTCAACACCTTCAATCGTCTTGATCAAGTGATCGTATTCGTAATCAGAGATCCTCGGCTTTGTATCTATATAATAGAGCTCATCATGCCGTTTTACCTCATCAACTAATCTATTGTACTCTTCCTTCTTGCTCACCTTCTAGCACCACCTCAAAAAACATTGTGGCAAGGGCCGGCATTTTTACACAAAAGCCGCTTTTATCACCTAGTATATGAATCTCTCGATTCAGTCTACCCGATCCTCCATAACGCTCATCGTCGCTATTTAATACTTCGCGAACTGATTTTACGTTGTGAAGACGAATTACATACTCATCAAACCATGTCGGCGTATAGTTATGAACGCAAACAAGTTTTGAAGAGATCCCCTGCCTTATATAACTAATTACAGAGTGATTATAATCTTTGTAGTCAATCCAAGCAAATCCTTTATGGTCAAAATCTATTTGCCAAAGTGCTGGATGACTTAAATAGAAATGGTTCATCTCTCTAACAAATCTCTTCCACTTTCGCCTGTTTGGATCCATTAAAAGATCCCAATCAAGACTCCCTTTGCAATTCCATTCCCGCCATTCTGCAAGCTCATAACCCATGAAAAAGAGGTTCTTACCTGGATGCGAAAGGGTAGCGCTATAATAGAGCCTCATTTGGCAAAACTTGTGCCACTCATCCATCGGCATTTTTTCAAAGAGTGCACCTTTTCCATGAACTACTTCATCATGCGAAATTGGCAAAAGATACCGTTCACTAAAACCATAACAGAAACTTCTTGTTAAATCATCCATATGATGCTTTCTATAGATCGGATCTTTTTTCATAAATGTTAGAGTATCATTCATCCATCCAATACTCCACTTCATGTCAAAACCTAGCCCATTCCATTCAAGCGGCCTTGTCACCCCTTCAAAAAGTGATGCATCTTCTGCGATCATCAATACTCCCGGAAATTTTTGATGTACAATCGAATTAAGATGTTTCATAAACTCAATTGCATCTAAATTCTCCTTTCCACCCAAAGCATTTGGCATCCAATAACCACCGCGTCTTCCATAATCAAGATAGAGCATAGATTGAACAGCATCAACTCTTAGTCCATCGACATGCAATTTATCAAACCAAAAAAGCGCGCTTGCAATCAGAAAATTAGAGACCTCTTTTCGGCCATAGTTAAAAATTCTTGTATTCCATTCCGGGTGCCTTCCCATTACAGGATGATCTTTCTCGTAAAGGTGACTTCCATCAAAAAAAGAGAGGGCAAATTCATCATCCGGAAAATGGCCAGGTGACCAATCTAATATAACTCCAATTTGATGCATATGAAGATGATTGACAAAATACTGAAAATCTTCAAAATTCCCAAACCGACTTGTCGGCGCAAAATAACCTGTTGTCTGATATCCCCATGATTCATCCAAAGGATGCTCCATTATGGGCATCAATTCTACATGAGTATATCCCATCTCTTTTATGTAAGGAACAATCTCACCTGCTAGTTCTTTGTAATTTAAAAATTGATCCCCTTTTTTCATCCAAGAACCAAGATGAACCTCATAAATATTCATCGGACCATTAAGTGAATTTGTTCTAGTCCGTTTTTCCATCCAATCATGATCTCGAAAATTAAACTGATCGGTTTTAGTAACTATAGCAGCATTATTTGGTCGAAATTCAAACTGATTGCCATAGGGATCTGTTTTATAAAAAACATTTCCATACGCTGTACGAATTGCAAATTTATAGAGCATCCCCTTTCTTTGACCCGGAATAAAAATCTCCCAAATCCCGCTCTCACCAATTTTACGCATCGGATTAACATGCTCTTTCCAATGATTGCAATCTCCAATTAAAGAGACCCTTGTTGCATTCGGCGCCCAAACAGCAAATTTAACACCAACAACTCCATCATGCTCAATTGGATGAGCACCAAGAACATCGTATATTCCATAATGAATTCCTCTATGAAAAAGATGAGCATCCACAAACGATACAGTTGGGATGAACGCATACGGATCAAATCCTAAATTCCCATCTAAATGAAAGACTCGATAATCTAATTGAGCGGTTTTTTTCGGCACATGATAGGTAAAAAGACCGGCATCATCAGCTATTCTAAGTGTTACAATTTCACCTAAATATTCAAACTTAAGCTCACTCTTTCTTGGCGCCCAAATTCGAATCACCTTCTGGCCCGCAGAATCATCATGCAGCCCCAAAAACCTATGCGGATTAGCGTGACTACCACTTTTTAATAAAGCTACTTCATCGCGTAAAGCTGTTAATTCCTGAGACATAAATTAGGCACACACAATTAGATTTAAAGTTAATTGTGTATATACTGTTATTTTTGAAATTTGTCTAGATAGGTTATTTGACCAAAAACTAAAATGATCTCATCTGAAGATTGGAGCATTTTACCTTTTTCTTGAGGACGATGCTTCAAGCGAAAAGAATCGACATCTTTTGGCCAAATAATGGATAGAGGGCCTGATTGAATCGGAGTGATTTTAAGTTTACGAAGCTTTCTTTTAGTCCATTCGATATCAATAATTGCCTTCGATGTTTTGATACCGATCATTCTACCTGAGACAAATTGAGCTGTATCAATAAGAATATTGTCATCAACCTCTTTAATAAAAAGAGCACGGATTGATTCATAGGTTTTAAAAAGGATTATAGAAAGTGATACCTCAACAGGCATTTCTTTAATATCAAGACCTAAACGCTTATCGGTTGACCTATTTGGAAACAGCATATTTTGAAAATGGTGCTTTATAAAAGAGTTATCCAAAACAGGAACCTTGAGATCAACATTGGATGATTCCCCCTTCTGTCCAAGAAAAAAAAGTAGAGGCAAGATCTCTTTTAATTCACACCTTCTATGAACAAGATCCCAATCAAGTTTTTTATTCACACCAAGCGAGAGCCTTTCTATATGATTTGAAACAAAAGCAGCATCAGTTTGAATTTCTAAAAATTGATCTTTTTCTAAAACGCCCTTTTTACCTGCAAAATGATAAGGGATTAAATTACCTCTTTTAAGGGTAATTAAGACGATGTTTTCTATGTGTGCAATTTCAAAATTAAAATAACCCTCTTTCGCTGTGCCAAAAACCCTAACCACATTTTTCTCTAAATCCTGCTCTATTGTAAAGCCTTCAACAGGCCCAGTAAGATCAAGCTGAAGAGATGCACTCTCTTCATTTCGAAACATTCTAATCTCAGTTGGATAAGCTTCCACTGCCCAAGTGCTGCATGGAACCATGCATATTTCGCCGGGTTTATGGGAAAAAGGTCTAAATCTATCAGCTATTTTAATCACAAAAGCATTATATCTACTTTCTTTCTTTAAAAAAAAGGGCAGAATTCATAATATCTATGGCATGTCAATTTTCGCAGCAGCATTCTCGCTATTTCTTGTTTATAATATTTTAGGCAACCTTGCCTTTTATATGGCCCTTTTAAAATCATTTTCTCCAAGAAGACAAAAAATTATATTAATTAGAGAGATGGTTATTGCCCTAGCTCTCCTCCTCTTATTTGGATTTTTTGGCGAAAATATTATGAACTTTTTAGGAATTACCCACGGCATCATTGGTATTGCTGGTGGCGTCCTCCTTTTTATCGTTGCCCTTACAATGGTTTTTCCAAAGCAGAGCTCTCAACCTCAAGCAGAACTTGCCCAAGAACCCATGATCGTCCCTATCGCAATCCCCGGAATGGCCGGCCCTGGAAGCCTTTCTGCTGTAATGCTTTACGCAACACAGTATGCCGAGCCCTGGAAAATGCCACTCATTATCATCCTTGCCTGGGTCCCCTCACTTATCATCCTCCTCACAGCCTCCTCCATTAAAAAATACATCGGCGAAAAAGGGCTCATTGCCTTCGAACGCTTCGGCGGCCTCCTCATGTGCCTCATCTCCGTCCAAATGATCGCCTCCGGCATCATCCAACAAGTCAAAATCAACTTTGACTGCCCCACAAAGCCCGCACAAGAACTCGTAATACCCAACTAAACTATTTTATTTAGAGCAGGTTGTTGTCTTTAAAAGAGAAGTAGCTTTGACCCGCTAGAATTAGGTGGTCTGCTAAGGGAATTCCAAGGATTTCACCGCATGATTTAAGAAGTTTTGTGAGGCGAAGATCGTCTGCAGATGGAGTTGTATCGCCGCTTGGATGATTGTGGGCGATGATGAGAGTTTGGGCGTGGTTGCGGAGGGCTGGGTTAAAGACTTCGCGGGGGTGAATGAGCACTTGGGTTAGAATTCCACGGCCGATAATTTCTCGATGGAAGGGTTTTAATTTTGCATCTAGAAGAAGGACTGCCAAAAGCTCTTGTTTTTCACCATAAAACAGATCAATAAGTGCTTTATGCGCTTCAATAGAAGAAATAATAGGGAGGCGCTCCTCTTTTGTGGTGGCTAAAAGTTTTTTAGCTAGACCAAAGACAGCTTTTAGCTCTATAGCTTTTGCTTTTCCAATTCCCTTTATTTGCGTTAGGTCTGAAATGGATGCATCAACAAGGGATTCTAATGAGCCAAAATAATTCAGGAGCATTTCCCCAAGATCGATTGCAGAAATACCACGTGTCCCGCTCCCTAAAATTATAGCTAGAAGTTCACTTACTTTAAGAGCGCTTACGCCATGTTCAAGAAGCCTCTCTCTAGGCCTCTCCTCTAGCGGTATGTTCATCATAAAAAGGTATTACCTTGTGTTCAAGCT
>CAMBTZ010000094.1 GCA_945870925.1 Chlamydia trachomatis
GCTTCGAGCTTCTTGTCAAGGAGATAAAAAAGAATGACTTTTTTACAAGCGTTTGCTACACTTTAGCGTAATTTTATTTATAAGGAGTTATATGAGTTTGGTTATGAGATTTCGTCAGCAAGGCTGCAAAAACAGAAGAACCTTCCGTTTAGTAGTTGCTGAGAAAAAGACACGTAGAGATGGAAAGTATATTGCGAATTTAGGTCATTATAACCCTAAGTTAGAAGAGCTTGTTATTGACAAAGAAGAAGTTGCTCGTTGGTTAAAAGTAGGTGTTCAACCTACAGACAGAGCGATGTCTGCGTTAAAGAGAAGCTGTCCTGACGTTTTTAGTGTGTTAAATAAATAAATGGATATCGATATTTTAAGTCTTTTTCCTGAGTATTTTGATTCACCGTTTGCATGCAGTATGATTAAACGGGCAAGGGAGAAGGGGTTATTAAATATTCGATGTGTTGATATTAGAGATTTTGCAGAAGATAAGCATCAAACTGTGGATGACCGTCCTTATGGAGGTGGTCCCGGAATGGTGATGAAGCCGGAGCCGACAATAAAAGCAATTCGAAGTGTGAAAAGAGATGATTCGCATGTAATTTATTTAAGTCCTCAAGGAAGAGTGTTAAAAGCTCATCTATCTGAGGAGTTTGCCAAAGAGAGAAGTCACATTATTTTGCTTTGTGGTCACTATGAAGGAATCGATCAAAGAATTATTGATTCTGAGGTGGATGAAGAGATAAGTATTGGCGATTATGTGTTAACTAGTGGTGCGCCGGCAGCAATTGTATTTGTTGATGCTGTGAGCCGGTTCATTCCTGGTGTTATAGGTCATCCTGATGGACCGTATAAAGATTCGTTTCATGGAGACGAAACTTTTGAGGGACCTCAGTATACAAGACCTTTTGAGTTTGACGGAAAAACAGTGCCTGAAGTGTTAGTGAATGGAAACCACAAAGAGATTGAGAAGTGGAGAGTCACGCAAGGTAGGGAAAAATTAAAGGTGCTTAAGCGCCAAGAGCTGGGGATAAAATGAAAACTTTAGTAAAAAGAGTTGAAGAGAAATATAGTAAAAAAGCTCTATCACAATTTCAAATTGGCGATAGCGTAAAAGTTCATATTAAAATTGTTGAAGGTGAGAAAGAGCGGGTTCAGATTTATGCCGGTCTTGTAATTGGAAAGCGTGGATCAGGTCTTTCAGAGTCATTCACTGTAAGCCGTGTTACTTTTGGATATGCTAATGAGAAAATTTTTCCAAATTGTAGCCCAAGCATAATGCAGGTTGAAGTGGTAAGACGTGGAAAGGTAAGAAAAGCTAAATTGAATTACCTAAGAGGAAAACTCGGAAAAGCTGCTAAAGTTGAAGGTATATTTACTCAGGAAGCTTCTTCTAAATCTGATGTAGTAGAAGAGTAACTGAACGAATAAAGTTAGAAAAAGGGCAAAACAGTGTGGGAAGAATTTGAAAAACAAGCCCTAATGGCAGGTTTTTCGTATCCTGTTGGAATTGACGAAGCAGGACGAGGGCCATTAGCTGGTCCTGTCATTGCTGCGGCTGTCTATATTCCTGCTTCTGTCCAGATTGAAGGCATTCGAGATAGTAAAGAGCTTACTCCTAAAAAAAGAAGAGCTCTTTACGAAATTCTTATTGGATCAAAAGAGATTGATTTCGGAATTGGAGTGTGTTCTCCGCAAGAAATTGATCGAATTAATATTTTGCAGGCAACCTTTGAAGCCATGAAGGAAGCTGTTGAAAAATTAAAAAATAAGCCTGATTATCTTCTTATTGATGGGAATCAAGGACCCTTGATTGCGATTCAAAAAAAGTGTATTGTTCAGGGTGATAAAAAAGTTCGTTCGATTTCAGCTGCTTCAATCATTGCAAAAGAGTATAGAGACGATTTAATGGCTGAATTGCATCTTCTTTATCCGCAGTACAATTTTGCTAAGCATAAAGGATATCCTACAAAGGAACACATGATTGCCCTAAAGAAATACGGTCCCTCTCCTGTTCACAGAAGAAGTTTTGCCCCAGTAAAGGAGCTTATCTAAATGGTTTATAGTATGACAGGATTTGCTCGAACTAAAATCGCCGGCTATTTGGTAGAGATTCAGACGATTAATAAGAAAGGTTCTGAATTATCAATCTCTTTTCCAAGGGAGCTTGCTCTGAAAGAGAGTGTTATCCGTAAAAAATTTACATCTCTTCTTCAAAGGGGGCATGCCTTTGTAAAAGTCTTTCCGGAAGGGAAAAATGAAGTAAAAATTTCAAAAGAGGCTTGTCAAAGAGCGCATGCTTATCTAACTGATATTGCAAAATCATTAGACTCTACCTATAAAGTTTCATTTGATAATGTTCTTGATGTTCTTTCTGAATTTGATGTTTCTAAGCAAGAAGAGAGTGACGAGTGGGAAGGTGTATGGGAAAAAGGTATTGATGATCTTTGGAAAAATCTTGCTCAGATGAAAGCAAAAGAGGGTGAGGCTTTAGCTAAGGATATAGTAATGCGATTAGAATTGATTCTTCAGTTAGTACAAATTGCTGAAAAAGAAAATTTTATGGCTCCTGAGTTTTATGGGAAAAAAATTTTAGAAAAGCTTGAGAGTTTGAAAGTAATTGGAGATGAGGATAAAGATAGGGTTTTGCGAGAAGTGATGCTCTATACTGAGAAAGTCGATATTACCGAAGAGGTTGTGCGAATGCGCTCTCATATTTCTCAAATGCAAAATCTTTTTGCAGGATCAAATGAACCGATCGGAAGAACAATTGATTTTCTTTTACAGGAAATGATGCGAGAGGCTAATACAATGGGTTCAAAAGCTCCAGGTATAAACTCTATGAATGCTGTTATTTCGATAAAAAGTGAGATTGAAAAAATCCGTCAGCAAGGAAGTAATATTGAATGAAATTAGGTCCTAGAAAGGGAGTTGTTTTTATTGTTAGCGCCCCTTCAGGCGGGGGTAAGACAACACTTGTGAGTAAAGTTCTTTCCTATTTTCCCGGGGAGCTATTTCGTGTTATCACTTGCACAACAAGAGATCCAAGACATGGTGAAGTTCAAGGAAAAGACTATCTATTCCTTTCAGAAGCTGAGTTTGAAATAAAGAGATTAAATAATGAATTTTTAGAGTATACAAAGACTTATGATCATTCATATGGGACATTAAAGAAAAGTGTTAATGAGTTTAAGGAGAAAGGGAATGTTCTTCTTGTCATTGACGTTAAGGGTGCTGTGTCTGTTATGAAAGAGATGGATTGTGTGTCAGTTTTTATTAGCCCCCCATCTTTAGAAGAATTAGAGAGAAGAATTCGAAATAGAATGCAAGATGATGAAAGCGAGCTCAAGAAACGTTTAATGGAAGCAAATGTTGAGCTTGAAAAAGCATCCCTTTATGACTATAATCTTGTAAATGACGATTTTACTGTCGCAGTAGACGTAATCAAGAGTATCATTATCGCAGAAAGTTTTAGGAGAATGAGTACAAATGGATAAGCAAAAGAACTATTTAACAAATGAATATTTGATGAAATCGTATGCGGATAATTTTTCTTTGGCATTAAATGCCATTGAGCTTGCTAAAGCTCAAATTTCAGCCGGAAAAGATACAAAGCTTGCTGAGATTTTTGAAACATTAGCAAAATTGGCTCCTTTATCGCATGACAGATAAAGTATTAATAACAGCTGCACTGCCCTATGCAAATGGTCCTATTCATTTAGGACATTTGGCCGGGGCTTATTTGCCTGCAGATTGTTATGCAAGGTTTTGTAGATTAATTGAGTTAAAAACGCTTTTTATATGCGGTTCTGATGAATATGGCACAGCGATTGTCCATGGCGCAGAACTAGCAGGTAGATCACCTAAAGATCATGTTGATATCTTCCATCAAACGAATTTGGATCTTTTCAATAAGCTTGGAATACAGTTTGATCATTATTCAAGAACTACATCAAAGTATCATGCTCCAATAGTTCAGGAATTTTTTTTACAGCTTTTGAAAAATGGATATATTGAAACAAAAGAGACAATGCAGCTCTTTTCTGAAGCTGAAAACAGATTTTTAGCAGATCGTTTTGTTATTGGAACATGCCCTAAATGTGGTTTTGCTGAGGCAAGAGGGGATGAATGCACAAAATGTGGCGCTAGTTATGAATCAACTGATCTGAAAAATCCAAAATCAAAATTGACAGGATCTCCACTTACTCTAAAAGAGACGATGCATTGGTTTTTAAAATGTGACCTTTTTAAGGAAAAGCTTACAGATTGGCTAAAGAAACTTGATTGGAAACCTAATGTTAAAAACTTTATTGAACCTTACATTCAAGACCTTAGAGCTAGAGCAATTACACGCGATATGACGTGGGGAGTCCCTATTCCCCTTCCAAACATCACAGGAAAAGTACTCTATGTTTGGTTTGATGCGCCAGTTGGTTATATCTCAGGAACTAAAGAATATTTTGCAAACCTTGGTAATCCGGATGGATGGAAAGATTATTGGTTTGATAAAGAGACAAAATATGTTCAATTTATTGGAAAGGATAATATTGTTTTTCATGCAGTGATTTTTCCTGCAATGATTATGGGTCAGGATCTTCCATATAAATTAGTGGATGAGCTTCCTGCAAATGAATTTTTAAATCTTGAAGGGAAAAAATTTAGTAAGTCATCAGGTTGGTACATTGACCTAGCTGACTTTCTTACAAGGTACTCTCCTGAGGTCATTCGGTACACAATAGCAGCTAATGCTCCTGAAACTCAAGATGCAGAATTTACATTTAAAGACTTTCAAATGAGAGTCAATACAGAGCTTGTTGGGAAATTTGGTAATTTCATCCATAGAACACTCACATTTGTGTGGGATCGGATGAATAGAATGATTCCAAAATGTCACGGATTATCAGATATCGACAATGAATTTTTAGCGAATATTCAAGCAATTGTGATGGATGCAAAACACTCTTATGAGCACTTCCGGCTTCGCAAAGCTTCAAGTTGTATAATGGAACTTTCAGCCCTTGCAAATGTCTACTTTGATCAGAGAAAGCCATGGGTTCTTTTAAAAGATAAGGAGAGAATGGCGGAATTAGAAACTACTATTTATTGCTGCCTCATGGCGATTAAAGCACTTGCCCTTATCAGCTTTCCTGTTATGCCTTATGCTGCTGAAAAGATTTGGAAGATGTTAGGCTATACAACGAATTTAGAACAGTCAACTTGGGATACCATTATGAAAGATGAACTAGAATCTGGAAAATTAATTAATCAGCCACAAACTTTATTTGAAAAAATTGAAGATAGTGCAATTGCCACAGAAGTTGCTAAATTAGAACCCCCAATCAAAACAAAACCAGAAATCACATTTGACGATTTTGAAAAAGTAGATATACGTGTCGGCCAAATTCTTACAGCTGAACCTGTTCCAAAGAGTAATAAGCTCCTAAAGCTTGAAATTGACTTTGGATTTGAAGTGCGTACAATTGTTTCCGGTATAGCTAAGCACTATGCACCTGAAACACTCACA
>CAMBTZ010000095.1 GCA_945870925.1 Chlamydia trachomatis
CCCTCATGAAGAGCATACCTATTCGAAAATTACCCGGACCTCTGCCATTGAATGGATTACTCATACAGGGCAAAAAGTTAATTACCAATTTAAACATATGTCTGCCAAAGGAAGTTATTTTAGCCTCAAAAAACTCGGGTATTTTCCATACGAAATAAAACTTGGTATCCTTTCAGCAGCAATCTCTCCTCTATCTAAAGATCTCTATCATTATGATTCAAGAGGCATCCTTTGCCAGCAATCAAATAAAAATCCGGTATTCTCATTATCTCATGCCCCCTATAAAGAAATCGAGCGCATCTCAGAACTTAAACTTCCTATTAGTGAGAGTGATGAGATCCTACCTACACACAAAATTAAATATCACTCCTACGAAAATGAAGATGGAAAGATCAAGTGGCATAAAACAACAGTCACTAACCCTGATGAGACAAAGACGGTTTACACATTCAATCGCAAATATTTCCTCACTAATGTGCAACACGAACAAAAAGAAACAAGATATTTCTGGAACAAAGAAACTAATTACCTAACCGCTATTGAAGTTGCCGGACTCTACCGAAAAGAATTTATCGCAGACGACTATGGCAACGCTAAGCTTGAAACTTTTATAGACCTTAAATCAGATGAACGCTACCAAATTCAAAGGGAATATCATAAGAACCTCTTGCTGAAAGAGGAAACTGACTCAGGCCTTACAACCCATTATACTTATCTTGAAGGGACCAATCTCGTCACATCTAAAATTATAGATGGCAATGATGGACTCCATTTAGAAGAGCACTACTCCTATGACAATTATAACAATCTCATCGAAACTATCATAAACAACAGAATCACACGATACACCCTGCGCCAAAGCCATCCCCACTTACATATGATTGATTGGATCGAAAAAGAGGACCGCAAAATTCAACTGCACTACGATGAGCACGCCAATGTAATCCAAGAAGACCTCTATGATGCAGATGGAGAATTTGTCTACTCCATTCATAAAGAGTACAATGAACGCGGACAAGTAACTTCAGAAACTAATCCAATTGGGCAAAAATTTACCTACACCTATAATATCGATGGTCATCTAACTTCTTCATCCAAACCGAAACAAACAATGGACTATGATAGAAGGGGACGATTAATTAGCTCTTCTGACGCTCTCTACACAACCACTTATAAATATGATGGGTCAGATAACCTTGTAGAACAACACAACCGATTTGGGAGCATCTGCTGCAATTATAAAGACAAAAAACTGATTAAAGCTCTCCATGGCGATAAAGTAACAGCCTCCTCCTATGATATTTATGGAGGGGAAATATCCCGAACCAATGCCAATGGTCAGACAACTTATTTTCGTTATAATGCACGAAACCAACCTATTGAAGTGACTCATCTAGATAGCACTAAAGAACATTTCCGTTATTACATCAATGGTAACCTCAAATGCCATACTGATGTTGATGGCAATACAATCACTTATATCTATGATACTTTTAACAGGATTATTTCAAAAAATTATGAAAGCATTGGTAAAGAGACATTTGTATATGATTCCGTCAATCTTCTTTCCCATACCGATCTTGAAGGTTATACAACCAATTATTTCTATGATGATTTGGACCACAAAATCAAAGAAGAAAAATGCGGAAGAGTTACTGAATTTACCTATGATTCTTTAAGCAGACTAGCCTCTACAATAAAAGGAGGTATTACAACTGAATTCAAATACGATCTTCTGGATCAAGTTATCGAAGAATCCACCCCTTATTCACTAATTACTTATACCTATGATGAGGATGGAAACAAATCATCAATTACTTCTGGCGATACCACTGAAGCATTTGAGTATGATCCTTTAAAAAGATTAATTAAACAAACAGATCCCCTTGGCAATGTGACAACCATCGAATATACCGACTTCCAAAAGATTACTACTGACCCTAATGGGACTTCAACCACAGAAACTTATGACATCCATGAAAAGCTTATTTCCAAAGAAATCCCCAACGTAACCGCATTTAGATATAGCTATGATCCTGAAGGCAATCTTATTCAAGAAGAGGAAGATGTCTATAAAAATGGAAATTATATTAAGACACTGACCTCTGGCTATACCTACACATCCAACAATAAACTTAGCTCCATTACCAAGTCTGGTGAAACAACCTACTATACCTATACCCCTTCAGGAAGAGTTCAAACGAAAACAAAACCTAATGGTACCCTTCTAAATTATACTTATAATTCTCTTGGATGTTTAACCTCTGTCGCATCAGATACATTTTCCTATAATAAATTAGGCCATCTCATTGAAGGAACCGGATTTAAACGAGAACTAGACCCTTTTGGCAACATCTTAAAAGAGACCTTCTCTAATGGACTTACCATTGAAAAAACCTATGACGATCTTGATCGCCCTATCACAATAACGCTTCCAACCGGCACCATCAATTACAGCTATGACCTCCGCCTAAAAACTATCTCTTACAAAGGCTATACTCATACCTATAGTTATAATCTTGCAGGTCACATACTCAGAAGCGGCTTTACCGCCTATACAAGAGATTCAAAAGGGCAAATCACTAAACTTAAAGCGCCTCATATCTCTCAAGGATGTACCTATGATGCTCTCGGCAACTTAATCTTTGCAACTCCTGACTCCTACGCTTATGATGAGTTATCTCAAATGGCAGGCGAATTCGACTCTCACTTCGATCCTCCAAACGCACCTGAAACTGGAAACATCATTGAGCACAAAGGCTTCCACTTCACTTATGACACGCAAGACAGACTCATCAAAGCAAACTCCATCGAATTTACTTATGATGCCCTTGGCCGCCGCCTTTCAAAAAATAACGAAACTTATCTCTATGATGGCCTCACCGAAATCGGAACCTTCAAAGATGGCCACTTCTATTTAAAAATAAATAATGCCCTCCTTGATTTTGATGGCACACTTGCCATCCCCCTCTTTGATGCAACCCACACCCTACGCTATCTCATCGACCCTAATACCCATAAAATCCTTAACTCCTATGAATTCGATCCCTTTGGCAATCCATTAAACATTTATGAACCCCTTTTCAATCCCTATCGCTATGCCTTGAAACACTATGACCCCGAAACAGAGCTCATCTATTTCGGCAAACGCTACTATGATCCTTCCACTAAACGGTGGATCACCCCCGATCCCGCAGGCCCCGTCGACCTCATCAACCTCTATACCTTTGTTAGGAATAATCCATTCCGGTATACCGATTATACCGGCCTGTTTTCGGTGACCCTAACACCAACATCCTTCAATTTTGAACAATATAACGCTTACTCCTCTTTTGAAAAACTTCCCCCTCCTCCTAAATTTTCTTCTCTTTACCAAGTAGGCACAAAAGAACTACAATGCGGGGGAATCGGATTTACAAACGGGATTTTTAATAACTTGGAGCAAGCTAGGGAACACGCTTTGTTACTAAGTAACTATGCAGGAGGATATAAAATAGATGGATTTCATAACCAAACACACGGATTTCTTGACCTTCTTGAACATGGGGCAAGCGTGGAACTATGGCCCTCCCCTCCAAGTTTTATGTTAGCAGAAGATATGAATAATTTTCATAAAACAAAACCTCATCATGAGAAAAAACTAATGATAAGCACAAGTGGTGGTACCATCCAGCTCAAAAAAGCCCTCGAAATGGTATCTGAGGATGTGCAAAACAGGGTCATAGCGCTAAACATCTCTCCAGCAGCGATCATTACAAAAAAAATATGTTATGCATCCTATTCTTATGCAAGTAGAGGAGATCTTGTAGTCTTGCGAGCAATAGCAGCCGATCCTCTAAATGCTCATGAAATAACTTTTTTAGAACCCCATCCTAACTCCAATCCTCACTCTATCAGCAGCTCGACTTTTGAACTTCCCTTGAAAACCCATATAAATGACTATCTTAATCAATACGGAGGCAAAAGATGAAGTTCAAAATTTTGACTACTTTAGGAATCATCACCCTTATTGTATTAGGGTTTTTCTTTTCTCCTTTTCGACTCTCTTCTCCTTCATCTAAAGATGAAGTAATAGCAGATCAAGTCCTAGCTAGAGCTGCAAAAAAAATAGAAACTACAAAAGATCTCCATCTAATCGGCATAGGCGCTCAAATGCTCAATGAAATTGAAATGCTTGCTCTAAGTTTTCAATGTTTGCGAGAAGTTGATCTGAATACAGCACGAGAATTAATTGTCTATTCAGTACAAACATTGATGGCTGAAGTTAATGAGAATGAAGAAATTCGTCCTTATTTAAAGAATTATCCTTTCACATCCAAAAATGTAGAAATTAGAATTTTTTGTTATCAACCTGATGCATCAAATGTCGCTTTACATAAACTTGAGATCATCTCAAGTATTAATGGTATTATAAAGTACTATCCTCGCGGACCTGACAAATATAAGATGGAAGAACCTATTCTTACAGAAACATATGAAGAAGCTTTGTCTATCATCAATAAAAAAGAATTTCCAAACAAAATTTCCATATTACCCTTTGAAAAAGACTATATCGAAGAGTTTGATATAGGATTTAAAAAATGGATACTCATCTTTGAAAATTTCAAACCTGCTGAAACATATTCATGTGAAATGAGTCGCCCATTTCCTCAGGATCCTTCCCAGGCAAATGTTTTTGTTCCTATAAAAGACTACATGACACCCCCTCAAAATCAAGCGCAGGAACCAACAATTAAAACTCATTCAGGCAGAGCTCCTGAATTTCTAAAGCAACACTCAATCGTTATTATTAGTGAAAAAGGATTCCTCCCCGGTGAAAAAATCACTATCCGAACAAAAACATGCAACTCCTCTGATTACACCACAATTAGTTTTTGCCCGAGACCCATCATTATTAACGATGCTCAGGGAAAAGAGCTCTTATCCGCTGAACTCATTAATATTACACCAGCTATATATTGCTTAAATTTCTCCTTCAATCCCAATAATAGGCTCGTTAGATTTTATAGCATTTCAGGCAAGGAAACCCTGAATAATTTTTTCTTTCAAGAAGGCCCCCTCTTTATACAACACATTCCAGACACAATTACTGAAACAGGTGGTATCTCCTCCCTACAACTTACCTACCAAAATGGCGACTTCTATGAAGTAAAACTTCCATGGGGATTAGAATTTATACATTATACCTTAGGTTCATACAAAACCTCCGAATCCTACAGAGTCAGTCAAAATGAAATGCAAAAGACAACAACGTGTGATTAACAGACTCGAAAAAGCCTTTCCTTAGATTACCGAGAATTATCCCCAATCATCCAAAACTGCATATATGGTAAGGAATATATAGTGAATTAAAATTTGTTTTTCATATTGTGTAAATCCGCTATAATATTCGGATGACTTATTCACTTGATCTTAGAAAGAAAGCTCTGAACTATCTTAAAAAGGGCAACTCATGGCAATCAGCTAGTGAAGCATTTGGCGTAACTA
>CAMBTZ010000096.1 GCA_945870925.1 Chlamydia trachomatis
AACCCTATATCTGTTACAAAATCACCGACAACATTCATGCTAAGCAAAATATCACTATTCTGAAAATTCATCTCTTCTATAAAGGGTGTTAATTTATCTTTTGCTGCAGCCATTAAAGGGCTGTGAAAAGCTCCTGAAACAGCCAGAGGAAGCACTCTTTTAGCGCCTCTATCTAGTAAATCTTTTGTGATACTATCCACTTTTTCTTTGCTGCAAGCAACAACAATTTGTCCCGGGCAATTAACATTTGCAATCCATGCACCACTTTTTGCAATCTCACTCTCATCTAAACCCATTACTACTAACATAGCACCTGGATCACTCTGGCAAGACTCCTGCATATACTGTCCACGGGCAGCTACAAGTTTTAAGGTTGAAGCAAAATTAAGTTTTTCTGCAGCATATATAGCAGTATACTCTCCAAGACTTAGTCCGCCAGAAACATGCGGCTTTAAATCAGGGAACTGCTTTCTCATCGTATGCAAAATTGCACAGCTCGTAACAAAAATTGCAGGCTGACTATATCTTGTCTCAGTCAACTTCTCCATAGGGCCATTGAAAATAATTTTAGACAATCCGAGAGAAAGAATATCATCTGCTTGTTGAAAAACCTCTTTTGCTTCTAAAAACGTATCGTAAAAATCCCTTCCCATGCCAGGCCTTTGTGCTCCTTGCCCTGGAAATATAAATCCATTTTTATGCGGATACGTCCCTGAATTTGTCATATCGTAAAGTCTCCACGTGCAGTTAAAATAAGTGAGCCCCATGTTAGACCTGCACCAAATGCAACTAAAAGGAGATTATCCTTATCTTTTATCCTATTCTCTACAACCAATTTCTCTAGAGCAAGCCCAATCGACGATGCTGAAGTATTTCCATAAAGCTCAACCACTTTAACAACTCTTTTATCATCAATTTTGCATCGTTTTGCAATAGCATCAATGATTCTAGCGTTTGCCTGATGAGGAACTAAATAGGTAATATCTGATTCTTTAAGACCCGATTGATGTATACATTCAATAGCAGAAGACTCCATGCGCCTAACTGCATGTTTAAAAATCTCTTTTCCATCCATTTTTAAGTAATGCAATCGCTTTTCAACCGTTTCATGCGTTGCAGGATTTCTACATCCTCCAGCCGGTAATACTAATAATTCACTCTGCTCGCCATCTGCACCTAAAGAGACATTTCCAATCTCAAGACCCGAACCATTACCGGTAACTACACAAGCAGCAGCCCCATCTCCAAAAAGAATACAAGTATTTCGATCTTCATAATCAGTGATCGACGAGAGTTTTTCGGAAGCTACAATCAAAATATTTTTATACATTCCAGACTCAATAAATGATTTAGCAACAGCTAAGGCATAAATCATCCCTGTACAAGCAGCCTGAATGTCAAACGCACAAGCCTTACTTGCCTTAAGCCCTGCCTGTATCAAGCAGGCAGTACTTGGAAAAGAGTAATCCGGTGAGAGCGTCGCCACTATAATCAGATCTATCTCATCCGCTTTCATTCCCGCACGCTCTAAAGCCACTCTTGCCGCTTTCACTCCCATATCAGAAGTATACTCATCAGATTTAGCAATATGGCGCTCTTTCATCCCGGTTCGCGAAATGATCCACTCATCCGATGTGTCAACTAATTTCTCCAAATCCAGATTCGTAAGAATCTTGTCCGGCAAATATATTCCCACAGCTGTTATATAAGCTTTCTTTAATGTCATACTCATATATTTTACCCGAACCTATTTTATTAAACCTAGTGCTTTTTATCCCAAAGCTGGCTAAAATCCCCAAAATATGAGCTATCCCCCAGCACTTCAAAAATTAATTTCATTCTTAAGAAAATTTCCCGGAGTCGGAAAAAAAACAGCTGAACGCTTCGCTTTTCAAATAATTTCTTGGAAGACAGACGACCTGACAGCTTTTGCAGACCTCTTAAACAATATAAAGAAAAATTTAATCACCTGTTCCACCTGCAGAGCTCTCTTTGAAAAATCAAACTGCCCCTTCTGTGACCTCTCAAACCGAGATCCAAATTTTCTCTGCATCGTCGCCTCACCAAAAGACATCTTCTCCATAGAATCAACCGGCGTCTATAAAGGCCTCTATCATGTAATCCCGGGACTTCTATCCCCAATTGATGGCATCGGCCCAAAAGAGCTTTATTTCAATGAACTAAAAACACGCCTATCGCACCAAAATACCAAAGAACTCATTCTCGCCCTCGACACTACAATCGAAGGTGACGCCACCTCCCTCTTCCTAAAAAAAGAACTCACACCCTCTGGCATCAACGTCTCCCGCCTCGCTATGGGCATGCCCCTAGGCTCCAGCCTCGACTTTCTCGACGAAGGCACCCTATCAAGAGCCTTCTCCTCTCGCCTCCCCTTATAACGAATTGAATTTGCTATATAAGATGTTCCAATGAAAAAATCGCCTAAAATTCAAACCATCTAGTACGAGCTAGACCTCAGTTTAAAAAGGCGCTTTAAGCTTTTAACACAGCTTTTAAGATGAAGCGAACATAAAAAAATAATTTAAGTTCTATTCGCAAGATTTGTTTTTCTCTTTTGGTAAAAATGGGGTTGTGTTAAATTTTCTCCTGTATGAAACTTCTTTTTGTCTGTCTATTTTCTTTGCTTCAATTATTTGGAGCTACCCCGTCGCAGGTTGAACCTTATGAAGGTTTACCGGTTCGCAAGATCAGTATTAATGTTGAAAACCAAGCACCTGATGAAGTTGATGAAGAGGCTTCTGTCATCTA
Organism: Chlamydia trachomatis; assembly: GCA_945870925.1. GTDB lineage: Bacteria > Chlamydiota > Chlamydiia > Chlamydiales > 2-12-FULL-49-11 > VGMD01. The sequence continues at coordinate 2,770 of CAMBTZ010000096.1, forward strand.
CAAGATGCACACAAAGATGGGTGATCCGTTTGACCAGGAAGTGTTTGATCGTGATTTGAAAACATTATCTGATGAATATGAATGGGTGGAACCAGGCGTTAAGGTTGAAAACAGCCAGGTATTGATCTCTATTTCATTGAAAAAGCGGCCTGTTATAACTAGCTTTGTAATTGAAGGCTCCTCATATAAAGACAAAAAAATCTTGAGTGAAGCCGATCTTACAACAGGAATGTCCTATAATCAGGAAGAATTTTATAAATCCATCCAGAAAATCCGTGATTTCCTTGTGAAAAAGGGTTTCTTTAAAGCTGATATTTCTTACAAAGTTGAAAATACTCCGAACAATAATGAGATAACAGTACACATTACAATCAATGAAGGGCCGACTGGAAGAATTAATCAAATTTTATTTGAAGGGTTTACAAAGGCTGAAGAAAAAGAAATTTTAGAACTGATTCGGGTTCGTAAATTTAACATCCTTACAAGCTGGCTTACAGGCTCAGGAACTATTAAGGAAGAAGAACTAGATCCTGATATTCAAGGCATTGTCCATCACATGCAGAATCATGGCTATGTAGATGCTCACGTGACTATGAGATTAGAGGATCTACCAAAAAATAAGCTCGGACTAGTCTTTGTTTTAAGTCGCGGACCTAAATATTCTATTCACAATATTAATTTTTCAGGCGCAACTCTTAAAACTGAAGAAGAGTTAAAAAAGGCATCTCATCTACAGCCGGGTGAAACATTCTCGATTGATAAAATCAGAGCAGCACAAGAAAAGATACGTCAGATTTATACGCAGGAAGGTTATCTTCATACAAACGTTGACTATAGATTGGATATTCTTTCAGCTACTCCTGAATATGACATCAGTTTTAATGTAGAAGAGTCACAAAAATACCGAGTTGGACTCGTAATGGTCTCCGGAAATTACGCTACTTCAAAAAATGTTGTTTATAACAATATTGATATCGAACCGGGCGAAGTATTTGATTCAAGAAAGATCAAGTCAACCCAAGACAGATTACAATCTACCGGCTACTTTAAAAACGTAAACGTCTACCCTGTCAAATCAGATGAGCATCAATATGGCGCATCTGAGTACTGTGATGTAATGGTAGAAGTCAACGAAGCTCAAACTGGTAATGCTAGCCTCTTTGCCGGAGCCAGCTCAACTGACAGTGTTTTTGGAGGTATAGACCTTACAGAAAACAATTTCAGCATTGCAGGATTTAGAAACGTCTGGTCTAAAGGTCCTACCGCCTTTCGTGGTGGAGGACAATACCTACAAGTCAAGGGTACTATAGGAAAAAAAGAGAGTGATGTAAATGTATCATGGCTCAACCCTTATTTTAATGACTCACTATGGAGATTCGGAATTGATCTTCAATATAGTACGAGCACAATTTTGGCAGACGATTATCGCCTGAACACAATTGGGACAACTTTGAATACCTCATACCCTGTATCATCCTATTTTACTTATGGATTTCGCTTCAGAGTAAAAAACTCAGTAACATCGGTTAACGGTAAAGAAAAAGAAAGAAGCCCCCTTGAATACGCTCAAAAACTAAACAATGGTATTGTATCAGCGCTTGCAACAACAGCCGGATTTGATACAACAGATAGTATATTTAAGCCTCACAGAGGATTCAGATCTAATTTTGAAACTGAATTTGGAGGCCTTGTAAGAAATGATGTTGAGATGAATGACATTCCGTTTGTTAGATTTGGCTATCTCAACTCTTACTACTATCCTGTATGGAGAAAAGGGACATTAAAAGTAAGAGCCGACTTTAAATTTACCCAACCACTTTCAGGCGGCAATGGCGGAGATTTTCCACTTGCAGAACGTTATTTCTTAGGTGGTGAAGGTACAGTTAGAGGTTATGCTCCCGGTAAAGTGGGTCCTCTTTATGAAACCACGAATGACCCTCAAGGCGGAATGTCATCAGGTCTTTTATCTTTTGAATATTTACAAAACATCATTAAACCCTTGGATCTATTTGCATTTGTTGATGCCGGTGCGATCTCTTTAAATCCTTGGCGTTTAAATCAAGCAGTTGCCACTTATGGCGTTGGTGCACGTATTGATATTGGAAAACGTCTCCCCTTTGTATTTGGCGTCGGTTTTCCTCTTGGATTAAGCAGTGAAGCCTATGCTCGATTTAAAGACGAAAGTAGAGAGCAAAGATTTTTCTTTAGTATGGCAGGTCAATTTTAACAGGAGTATTTAACAATGAAGCGTTATGTAGCAGGAATTTGTTTAGCACTTTTAGTCCCTTTTGGAGCTTTAAAAGCTGCCGATAAAGGATTAAATATCGGAATTGTAAATTTCGGTAAATGTATTGAAACATCAAAATATGGTCAATTTGAACAAAAACAATTTGAAACAATTAGAGTTCAAATGCAAAAGTCAATACAAGATCTAGATGAGCAATTAAATGCTTCGGCAACTAAATTGCAAGACAAAGATTTTATTGACTCATTAAGCCCGGAAGCTGAACACGAGTTGAAACAAAAATTTCAGCAACTTGGTGAAGAATTACAACGTTATCAATCACAATATTATCAAATCATGCAACAAGCAAACATGAAGCTTATGCAAACTGTTGCGGAACTTATTAATGAAGCATCTGGAAATGTTGCAAAAAAAGCTCATTTGTCACTTGTCTTAAATAAAGATGCAGCTTTTCATT
>CAMBTZ010000097.1 GCA_945870925.1 Chlamydia trachomatis
CCTTTTTTATATAATAAAAATAAAAAAGGATGTTATGGAAAATAAAATAAAAAATCTCAGTGATAGTCCTCCTTCTTATTGTATGTACTCTCAAAACATGTTACAAAGCCTATTGGCTATATGTCATGTGTTGAACAATCAGAGAAATCCTAATTCAAAGGCGCTCGATTTAAATAATTGGTATAAGTCTGGTGTAAATTATAATGATTTAGCCCCTTTTTATTTTATTAGTGCTTTGTTGAATTTTTATAATAGCCCGAATAGTCCGATGTGTTTTGGAATAGATCAAAATCCTCTTGTAAATAGTACTATAACTAAAATACAGAGCTCTTTTGGTTCATCTATAAATCTTTTAGATGTAAATTCAGATTTGCAAAATCAATTATCATCAATATTTAACTTTATTGTTACGCCTGATATAACCACTGATATTGTTTGTGATATCATTAATGCAGCAGATATTGCAAATACTGATCAATCAATTGATAGTATTCTTACTCTATCCACTGGAGGCACTAATGTTGATCCTGCGTTAAAATCCTTATATCATAGTATAAGTCAATTTATTAGCACATATACTAATAATCCAGTTCCACCTGCTCCAGCTAATTCAGTTCCAGCTTCTCCATCTAATGTAGAAATTCTTAATTTTGCATTTCAAATAGGTGTGTATTATAATATAATTCAAAACAATCAAACTACAATAATCGACCCATATTTATCTGTTATAAATATGTTATTAAATACATTTGAGTGGACAGGCACGTCTGGTCAGCCGGAAGTAATGGGTTTGTATGATTACGTCATAGCTTTTTTTGGTGATGTTGGTGTTGCTACCTGTGGTTCATGTTTATTAGATAATTGTATTTGGAATAGTTCTGACGATGTAAATTCTTCGTGTTGGGGTGCTTGTTCTGAAGACTCTAGCTTAATTAGTGAAGTAGATTTTATTTCAAATGTTTTAAATTCTTGTCTTAAATTAGACACTTCATCTGCATATGAAAAAACAGTTAATTTTCTAAATTTACAAAATTATATTAAAAAATTGGGTACAAATACGTTTAATCTATGGTCTGCAAATTATTCACTTTTTGATGATCTAACTAGCACTATAGTGAATTACTCAATCCCCCCTGAGAAAGATAGTATAATGCAATGGCAGATAATAACTAATGACCTATGAGAAATATAAAAGGTCAGATTCCTGGCATTTTTTCTTTTTAGTGAGGCATATGTGCGAGGGTAAGCCAGAAGGCGACGCCTTTCCATAATGTGGATTCGTCGGGGTTAAATTTAGAGGTGTGGTGATCGTAGGTGGGGTTTTGGTGTGCGCCGAGACACCAGAATGAGCCGCGGGCTTCTTGGAGGTAGTAGGCAAAATCTTCGCCGGAGAAGAGAATTGGGCAGTCTTCGGTTTGAAAGCCTTGTTCTTTTAGAGCATTTTGAACAAATAGATGGTTATCGGGATCATTGTATAGTGCAGGGTAGCCGGGGTGAAAGTTAAATGTGGAGAGATTGGAAGATGGGTAGAGGAGTGTTATTGTTTCGAGTTTGTCTTTGATTGCTTGGATGAAGGCGTTACGTTTTGAATCTGTAAGAAAGTTTCTGATAGCAAAGCAGAAGTGTGCTGAATTTGGTCGGATGTTTGATTTAGTGCCTGAGGTAGCAATGCTTGGGACAAATGCAATTGGTTCGTCAGGGCCAAAGTAGAGTTTTTCAAAGCCTTTTAGATGGTTTAAGACATCGCTCATTAAAGAGATAGCGTTAGATCCAAGATCGGGTCTCATAACATGTCCGCCACTGCAGGTAATAGTGAATTCAATGTAGGATGAATTTGCCATCATGAGATCTTTCCTGGAATAAAAGATATTTGCTATTTGAGTGGAGGAAATATGAAGTCCGTATACAAAGTCGATGTTTTTGCAGACTCCTTCTTTAACTAATAGTGATCCGCCTGACGGGTTTTCTCCGCATTCCTCAGCTCTTTGCCAAACAAATCGTATGTTTGATTTTGGGATGATCTTGGAAGTAGCGATTGCGTGAAAGCTAGCGATTAACATAGCTGTATGGCAGTCATGGCCGCATGCGTGCATATAGCCGGTATGCGTAGAGGAAAAGGGGAGGTTAGTCTCCTCTTCGATGGGTAGTGCATCCAGATCTGCCCGAAATAATATCCAGGGTAAGGTGTCATCTACTAGGAGGTTAATCCAAAGGCCGCCTTTTGCTTCAACAACTTCAATAGGATAGTCACTTTTGGAAATAATCTTATTTAATTCTGTTTTTAATAGAGCTAAAGTTTTCTCTTCTTGCCAAGAAGCCTCAGGGATTTTATGAAATGCTCTTCGAAGTTCTATTGTATAGAGCTCAAGTGATTTGGCTGTAGTTTCGATACTTGATCGTAAATGGCATTGTAACATTTATAAGAAGTGCCCCGCAAAAACTTAAAGAGATTTTAATAAACTCTTTATATATTTGCAAGGCAAGGTCTAACATATTAGTCAGCAACAACTAACCATTCAGGTTTTTTGAAGGAATAGATAATGGCGGGAATAATGCACATGACAACAAGGCCGATTCCAAGGAAAGATTCATAGAATGCTAAGCTGCCTATGTGAATTTGAGCAGGGGGAACAAAGACTAGGACGATTGCTAATACACTACTAAATATACCAAGAGAGGAGATAATCCAAATTCCTTTATGGGGATGGGGAATGCGGTAGGCTCTAGGTACATGAGGTCTTGTGTATCGCAGCCTGATTGCAGACATGAACATTAGAACATACATAACAAGATAGATTTGGGTGCTAAGAGCGCTTAAAATCCAATAGGAACTACTAAGTGATGGCATTGTTAAGAAAACAAAGGATGAGATGGTTACGATAATTGCTTGGAAAAGGAGGAGGTTTACTGGAACACCTTTTTTATTTGTGTACTGAAAGATAGGAGGTAGATTTCCATGAACACTTGTAGTATATAGTGCTTTTACAGGTCCAATTATCCATGAATTGACTTCTGCGATAGCTCCGATGATTAAAAGAACACCTAAAATTGGAAGTACCCAACCTATATCATAACTGTTTAAAAAAAATGAAAGGGCTTCCATAAGGCTTGAGACAAGACTAATTTTTTCTTTTGGAATAACTATACCAATAGATAGTGCGCCAAGCATAAATAGAAAAAAAGTAATAAGGCCTGCAACTATAATTGAAATTGGGTAATTTCGTTGAGGGTTTTTTACTTCACCTGCATACCCGGATGAGACTTCTAATCCAGCAAAGGCAAGAAACAATCCCCCAAGAAAAACAACGTTATCAATACGTGAAAAATCGGGGATAACCTCTTTTAAAGTAAAATGAATTTGTGTTGGATGTCCGCTAATAATCCATATAAAGGCTAGTCCAATTAAGAATAGTCCTGGTAAAATTGTTCCACCAATTACACCGATTGTGCTAAATAAACTTGATGTTCGAATTCCCATAAAATTTAATAAGGTCATTCCCCAAAAACCGCCGAGCACTACTGCTAGAACAAAGTAGTTGTTTTGAGCCAAGGGTGGGTAAAAAACATATGCTACTGTAGTTGCAACAAAAGCAAGAATTGCCGGATACCAGGTGACGTTGTGGACCCACTGCATCCAAATGGCAAAAAAGCCCCAGAAATCGCCAAAGGCTTCGCGCACCCAAATATAGATACCTCCTGATTTCGGCCATCCGGTCGCAAGTTCTGCTGATACTAGCGCTGCGGGTATTAAAAAAAATAGACCTACAATAAAAAAGTAAAAAATTGCGCTATAACCATATTCCGCAACAAGTGGCAGATTACGAAGACTTGCCATGATTGAAACGTTTAACATGACGAGGACAAAAACGCTAATAACTCGTCCCGGTGTTTTTGCAACTTCCAAAATGTACCTCAGTAAAAAATAATCTATTATCCATAACGCATATCTGTTTTTTAGTGAAGTAAAATACACGCGAGTTAGTAAATTATTTATAGTAAGTAGTTTATGTGATGCGATTTTATATTTTATTTAACTCATGTATAATTAGGTGTTTATGTCATGGCATTTCTTGGTTATTGAAAAAATGTAAAATTTCCCTAATTTTTTTTATGAAAATAAAAAAAAGTTTTATTTTTAAAAACGGGCTCACAATACGCTATAAAACCACTTTATTGAAGTTAATTTTGTTTATTTACATAAAAATTTCACTAATTAATTATTTGATTTGTATATTCAGTTTCGTAAGCGGGATTAAATTAAAAACAAAAAAACGTAAGTTAAGGAGTTCACATGGTAGCTAAGAAAAAATCTACAACAACTTCAATTTTAGAAGCTGTTGGAGTAATGACAAAAAAGCCAGCTAAGCGACGCGCAAAAAGACGTGTTACAAAAGTAGCCGGTGCTAAAAAAACTACAGCAAAAAGAAAAGTTGCTGCTAAAAGAAAACCAGCAAAAAAAACTGCTGCTAAAAAGACTTCAGCAAAAAGAAAAGTTGCTGCTAAAAGAAAACCAGCTAAAAAAACTGCTTCAAAGAAAAAAGCTGCTAAAAAAACTGCTACAAAAAGAAAAGCTGCTAAAAAAACAGTTAGAAAAGCTGCTTCTAAAAAAACTGCTACTTCTAAAAAAAGACCAGCAAAAAGAAAAGCTGTTAAAAAAGTTGCTCGTAGAACTGCACGCAGATCTACAAAATCAGCTGCTAAAAAATAATATTTTTAGCCTAAGGTTGATTTAACTTTAGATCGAGCAGGCGGATAGCTTGCTCGATTTTTTTTATCCCCCAAGAACCTAATTTCCCGGCAAATATTCCAAGCATTCCTCCCGCGATAACATCGCTTAAGTAGTGCTCCCCAAGTAAAAGGCGTGAGCCTATGCATAATGTCATGCTTAAATACCAGTACCAATTACCCCTTAAAAGATGGATTATTGCAAAAGCAGTTGCGGCATGACTTGAAGGAAAGGATCGAAAATAGCTGTGATGGCCGTCAAAGAATGAAAAACCATAAAAACCTGTCTTGATAGCAAATTCAGGTCTAGCTCTTCCTATCACGATTTTAAGTACCCCTGCAATAAACATAAAGATAAGTACCGTCAGTAAATATTGAGCAGATGGCTTAAGGTATTTTCTAAACCGTTTGTGCAGGCTTAAGATTGTCACGGTGAGAGATAGGGAAAGGTGAAAAATTGGGGCTATAAGAAAGCTTAAAGCTTTGTAAATAAATAATAAGTGAATGTTTTGTGCTATAAAATGAGCAAGTTTTTGATCTAGAAATATATAGGAGATTATAGAAGCAAAAAAGGCTAACAACCAGTTCATCCTAACTACTATTTAGAAAACAGTGATTAATGTCTAGAAACTAGGGTTTGCACCAAACATCTAGGTAGGCAGGCGGTAAAACTCCAGCGGTAACCTGATTGGTCCAGAAATGCGGGAGTAGCAAAATAACGGGTGAACTCTATAGC
>CAMBTZ010000098.1 GCA_945870925.1 Chlamydia trachomatis
GAAAAAGAAGAGTGCTTTTTTCTCCCTCCTTATCACAATGAAACAAATTATATGAATTTTCAACTATTTTGTGAAGACTTAGGAATACCGAGTTATTGCGGGCGTTATAACGGATCATATGATCTCCTCGGCTTTAAAGGAATTATTTGCATGCCTTATGCCTGGTCAAATTTAGCCTTATTTGAAAATATAGCTCTTGGAATTCCTTATTTTATTCCATCACGAGAATTTCTAAATGAATTGATGCAAAAGCCGAACTACTTTTTTGTAAATTATACAGAAAAAGCTCTCCACCTTTCTGAATGGTACGACCCTAAACACAAAGATGTTTTTATTTATTTTGATTCTTGGAAAGATCTTCAAGAAAAAATTCAGAATACTGACTTTGAAAAACAGAGCGCAATTATTTTTGACTACAGCAAACAGCTTCAATCAGAAGTAATGAACAAGTGGTATTCTTTATTTGTAGATTTAATCCACCCCTGATAAAAGGAGTGGATTAAGAAACAAAGACTATTCGTCGTCGATGAGTTCGACGCCGCTTTCAGCTTCAAACATTTTTTCGAGCATTTTTTGCATGAATTCGTGGCCTTCTTCAAGTGATGGGGCTGTTTCATGCATAATGGAGTAGGACATTGATAGGAGTTGGACGACAACTTCCACTGAATTCATATCTTCGTGTTTATCAAGAAGATTTTCTAGGTCTGCTAGAAAGGCTTCGTTTAGTTCGATCTCATCTTCTCTTTCATTACTCATTGTTACCTCGCTTTAGTTTTTGGAAAAGTTCTTCTTTGTAGAAGTTCTTTTCACGTTGCGGGAACTATGATACGGATTCTTGCGGTTTTTATGCAAGAGCTCTATAATGTAGCGCATGATCTTATTAAATGGTGAGTCTCTTTCAAAATCTTTTGGCACTAAGGAATTGTTTAAAGAGCTGGATATCAGTGTGTTCGAAGGCGATCGAATTGGGCTAATTGGGCAAAACGGGTCTGGGAAATCAACGTTATTAAAGATTATTGCGGGGCTTGAAAGGGCTGATTCAGGAACTTTATCGCCTAAAAGGGGCTTAAAAATAGGGTATCTTCCTCAAACTTGTGAATTTGATGATGTGGAGCCTGCGGTGGCTTTATTTGATTCTTTAAAAAATGATTTACAGACTCCCGATTATGAAAAGGATCGTCTTGTTAAATTATGGCTTAGTAAGCTTGGATTTACAGGGGCTGAAAAGTCTGCAGCAAAACTGTCAGGGGGCTGGAAAAAGAGGTTGAGACTTGCTCAAGAGATGATTACTGAGCCTGAGCTTTTACTTCTTGATGAGCCGACGAACCATTTGGATCTTGAAGGAATTGTATGGTTAGAAAGATTTTTAAAAAAAGAGGCGCCGACCTATCTTCTTGTGAGTCATGACAGGTATTTTCTTCAGCATGCTACAAATAAGATCGTAGAAATTGATAAGACCTATCCAAATGGGCTTTTTGCAATTGATGGGCCTTACTCTCATTTTCTAGAGCTTAAGGCGGAGTTTATCACAGGGCAACTGCAGCAGGAGCGTTCCATTGCGTCGAAGGCAAGGCGTGAGCAAGAGTGGCTACGCTCGAATCCTAAAGCTAGAACGAGCAAATCATCGGCACGGATCGATGAGGCTCACGAATTATTAGATACATTGAAAGATGTTCAGAGGCGCAATTTGCAGCATAAGGCCGACATCAATTTTATCGGCAGCGAAAGATCTACTAGAAAATTACTAGTAGCTACAAATATTTCAGCGGACATGGGTGGTAGAACTCTTTTTAAGGGGCTTGATTTCACACTTTCTCCTGGGACAAGAATTGGGCTTATGGGTCCAAATGGGTCAGGAAAGACAACTCTTCTCAAAATTCTTGCAGATGAACTTGCTGTTAGTCAAGGAACTATCAAAAGGGCTGATGCTTTAAAAGTAGTCTATTTTGATCAGCATAGAAATAAACTTCCGGAAACAATGACGCTAAGAGATGCGCTCTCTCCGACGGGAGATTTTGTTACATTTAATGGCAAACCTATTCATATAAATGGCTGGTGCAAAAGATTTCTATTCTCGCCTAATTTATTAGATCTTCCGCTATCTACCCTTTCAGGCGGGGAGCGGGCTCGAATTGCTATTGCTCATCTTATGTTACAGCCGGCCGATCTTCTTTTGCTTGATGAGCCGACAAACGACCTAGACATTCCGACTCTTGAGACGTTAGAGGCAAGCCTGATTGATTTTCCGGGTGCTGTTGTTCTGATCACGCACGATCGTTGCATGCTGGATCGTATTTGTAATCTGTTTTTAGGCCTTGGCGATCCGGAAAGAACCGATCTTTATGCTAACTATGCTCAATGGGAAGCTGCAAAGGCTCCTGAAGTCTTAGATGTTACGCAGCAAGTGAAAAAACAAAAAGCTCCTCAAGTTAATAAAGAGCAGAAACAGATAGAGAGTAAAATTCTAAAACTTGAAGAAGAGATCAAGGGATTAAATCACAAGCTTGAAGACCCCTCTTTTGCTCAAGATACATCTGGTCTAAATGAAATTTGCATAGCTATTGGACTTGCAGAAACCAAAATCGAACAACTATATATTTTATGGGAAGGATTATGTTAAATCGATCTTTTTATTTAGGCTCTCTTAAACTCCCCTCAAATATTTTATGTGCCCCTCTTGCTGGCTGTTCAGATCTTCCCTTTCGAAGAATGCTAGCGAAATATAAGCCAGGTTTAATGTATTGCGAAATGGTTAAAATGGAGGCTTTGCTCTACAATCAGATGAAAACATTTCCTCTGCTTGATAAGGATCCGGATGTTCACCCAATTGGCGCTCAACTGTGTGGAAGTAATCCAAAAATTGCAGCTGAGTGTGCCAGAATGATTGAAGATAGAGGCTTTGATGTACTCGACCTTAATTGCGGTTGTCCTGTAGACAAAGTTACAAAGGATGGTAGCGGCTCAGGTTTGCTTAAAAACCCGGAAATCATCGGCGAAATTATTTCTAATATGGTTGCTGTAGTTAAAATCCCCGTAACTGTAAAAATTCGTGCCGGTTGGGACTCTGCTAGCATCGTTTCACCTGAAGTAACAAGAATTGCAGAAGCTGCCGGAGCAAAAGCTATTTGCATCCACGGCCGGACAAGAGCACAAGCTTACAGAGGACCTGCTAACTGGGACTATATTAAAATTGCAAAGGAAGCTGCCACCACAATAAAAGTAATTGGTAACGGAGATGTAATTAACGTAGCTAATGCTGAAAGGATGTTTAAAGAGACAGGTTGTGATGCCCTGTTGCTTGCAAGAGGTACAATGGGTCAACCTTGGCTAATTGAAGACATATACAACCATTTTGAAGGCATCCCGACAAGAATACGCTCACCTATCGAAGGTCGCGATATCTTTCTAGAACATCTTGAACATATTGTAGCTTATAAACCTCCTGAAAAAGCTCATCTTGATCTGCGAAGAGTGGGTTGCTGGTTTTTACGCAATATTAACGGCGCTAAAGCCCTTCGAGAAGCTATCAACAGATCCCCTTCTATTAACGATGTGAGAAAGTTGATTCAAGATTATCCATGGCATAATTGTGAGATTATCCCCATGTCTGTTAAGGAAGAAGAACCTGCAGAATGCTGTTGACTTATAATGACTTTCGGCTTAATATCTTAGCAAAATTATTCGGAGCACTCTTGAAATTCTTATTTGCATTATTTTGCACAAGCTCACTTCTATTTGTATTTGCAGAAGTTACTGAAGCCCCCCTGCTAGAAGAAATTGCAATCATTGACCAGGCCACATTCACAAATCCTATTCTTCTTGATGCTCCTTTGACAGGAACTATACCCCTATTACCAAAACAGTATAAAAGTTCTTTAGTAACTGTAGGTTTAGCTTATTTAACACCCGGACTTGGTCACGTCTATTTAGGTGATCTAAAAACAGCAGGTGCGCTTTTTGGAACTGCATTCACAACTAAATCTTTAGCAGGCTATAAAAAAACAGCCCCCTTTTCAAATTTAATGTCGAATTCAAACACTTGGTTTTATGGCATTTATGCAGCATATAGAGATGTCAGAATTAACAACAATCAAAACGGATATCGATATCAAATGCCCACAGACAGTTTTGGTGATTTAGCATCGGCCCCCTTTCGATGGAACGTAATAAAAAAACCTGAAGTATGGGGTGGATTAATTGGCTCTCTTGCTATTGCGAGTGTTGTAGTCTATTTCTCTATGCCTGATAGAGAAGCAACCTGCAGTCTAGAAGGAAATATTTTCCCCCTTTCTGCTTTCTCTATAGGCCTTGGTGAAGAGTCTTTTTTTAGAGGTTATCTCCAATCATTTCTTGCAGAACGCCTAAGCCCTACAGCCGCCATTACACTCTCTTCTCTTGCATTTGGAGCTGTACATATTCCTAATGCTTTATATCTGCACAAAGAACAACGCATGAACTACTATACATTTAGCCTTCCTTTAATTACCTCTCTCGGTGGCTATATGGGATGGCTCACACATAAAAACAGGTCTCTCAAATCAAGCGTAGCACTTCATGCCTGGTATGATTTCACCCTCTTTACTATATCTACTCTTGCAGCACCAACTGCTTCTATGGGAAAACCGACCTTCAAGCACACCTTTAATTTTTAAAGACTGGTTGGTGCCTGGCACCAATTTTTAGACAAGAACTGTATCAGCGATGAAAGGAGAACGGTTAAGGGTTTCGATTTTAACGCCGTCTTGAGACGGACTGAGGCGGAAGATGCGATCTGAGTAATCTTGGAAGATGCTTGAATTGTGGTGAGAGATAATAAGAACTTGAAAGCCAAGGGCTTTTGCCGCCTCATGGATGATTTTGGCAAAGCGAGGGATGAGTTCAGATTGAAGCCAACAGTCTTGCTCATCGAGGACAAGAAAGCGTCTATGGGTTGATTCGGGGAGCTGAGTAAGAGCGAAGAGTCTTAGACAGACGGAGAGAATGTTGACGACTGATCCTCCGTTTCCTCTCATGATATCTTCTTCAGAACCGTTACGTTCAGTCCTAAATTTAAATCCGATTGATTTACCTTGTATAACGGGCTCAACTTTGAGTCGAATATCTTGTTCTAGTATTTCTTGAAGGGCAACGCTAAGTTTAGTCTCTAAAAGTGTGGTGATGTTTTTAAATAGTTCACCATCAAGTTTTTCTAAAGCTTCAAGCACTTTTAATTCGAGCTTAAGAAAATCATCTAGGGTCGCGATTTCAGATTCGCAAAGAGCTGACTCACGTTCCAATATATCCTTTTGACCCGCAAGTTTATGATAGAGCGCTGTTACTCCGGATGTATCAGGTAGCTGATTCATTAG
>CAMBTZ010000099.1 GCA_945870925.1 Chlamydia trachomatis
CATCCCATCTAAGTCATAGTCTGAAACTTTCGTTACAAGATCAGTATCATCCAAAATAGCAAATAGATATTGAATATATTCAAGAATCTCTCTTTCTCTCGAAATGTAACTATCTTGTTTTGTAAGAGCTGCATTTTTTTTCTGCAAAAGGCGCTGCAACAACCTAACATTCATTGGCGAATTGAGCTGCTTTGAAATCTTGGCAATTCCTACTTCAATCTCTTCTACCGTCATTCCACCTGTTGAATAGTTATCATTAACCCCAAAACTAATCCGTGCAATCATCGAATTACTCGACTGAGCATCGGCTCTTACCATCCCAAATGCAGGTCTAGATGTTGTAACATCACTTTTATGGTGATCAATAAAACTAATTACTTCAACACCTTCTTTTAAATCAGTTTCTCCGGCATTTGAAAAATCATTCCAAGAAGTTGTTGCAATTACCTTTCGCTTGACATCTTCTGAATAAATTACGCCAAGCGGATATTGAATTCCATTTTCCTGATAGTTAACAGTTAGATGCCCATAATCTTTAATTACTTGAGAAATTTCATCAAACTCTGCTAAATGGCTCAAATAGTTAGGCTCGCGACCTAAAACCTTCCGCTTCACTTCCATCGCTGCTTCAAGCGAATCAATATATAGAAAAAATCTACTAAACGCATCCTTTTCTAAAGAAAGAATTTCTTCAAGTCTCTTAAATATAAGACATCGATTCTCTGTTAATTCGCCACTTCTGTCAAAGAGCCCGTTTTTCTTTATTGATTCAAGTTTAACTTGTAACTCCAAAAAACCAAAACTTTTAGCAACTTCAAAAAATTCTCCAATCGTAGAATTAATTCCATTTGGGATAAAGAGAACCTCTTTTATAAATTTATCTAATAAAACGCGCTGTTTTTCAGTTAATTCTCGAGCAGACAAACTTTCACTAAATTTACTTAAGAATATCTGATTCAAGAAATTAGCCCAATCTTTGCTTTCTAGTGGGTCTTTAGAAAACAGCGTGATCAAACCGACTACAAATCGATTTTGATATTCTGACAGAAAACTTCTAAATCGATCAATAATTGAGCGAACAGGATCAACATCCACAGATCGCCAATCCCCCAAATAACAACCTCTCTCATCTACTAGAATAACAGCTTGCCTACCTCTTTCAGGATCAATATCATAAGTGAGCGTAGACGAAAGCTTTCTTATAATATTTTTTTGGGAAATTAGATCTAGTGCGGATATTATAAATTTTGTGCTTGAAGATCCTATTGCAGAAAAGACCTCTTCACCGAGCGCTTTTTTGAAGAAAAAATCTATCTCCATTGATTCTTTAGGCGGCCCGCCGGGAAGAACCCAATGATGCCTTCCTTCGCCAACTTTTGCACCAAAAGCTGATAAAAAACAGGCAAAAGAAGCTACTGTTGTATCAAGGTCTGGAGAAATATGGCCATACGAATAGTGAGAACCTGGAAAAAATTGCCCATTTGTGAGTGGAAAAAAATTTTGATACTCATTTCGCGGAATTGACTTTCCGACGATCTTCCCTCGAACAACCATCTTTTCATCTTCTGAAATCTCTGGGTGCTGATTGAGCCAGAACTCAAAACTTGTCAAATGATAAGTTGATAAGATAGAGCGCACATGAGTAATATACGCAATAACTTGTGGCAAAAGAAAAACATCACCTACCTCTTTTTGAATAGCTTCAAAAAGAACAGCACTTACTCGATCATGTTTTTGATAAGTTGCTAGCTTTTTAAACGGAGCAGCTTCGAATTCTTTATAGACATCTTTTGAAAAGGTTCCAGGCGTAAATTTAATACTACCTAGATAGCCACCCTCAAACGATATATACCCCTTTTTATTCTCCATATGATCACAAAGTATACAACTTGCAATTAAAAACCCAAGTTTTTTATGTACTAAAGGAACGGACTGAGCAGGACTCGAACCTGCGACCGCCCGCTTAGAAGGCGGGTGCTCTATCCACTGAGCTATCAGTCCTTAATTATAATTGGGGTAGAGTTTACAAAAAATTGAAAAGATTTGCAAGCATCATATACAATTGGGGAATGAAAATTATTTTGATAGGGTCTGAAGGGAGAATGGGGAAAACCATTCTCTCTATTGGAAATGCATTTAAAATCACTCAAATTGGAAGCCCAAGATCCTCACTACCAAATGAAATCACCCCTTTTTTAGATTCTAGCGACCTTGTTCTCGATTTCTCTACAAATGAAGCTCTATCTACTAATCTTCCCAAAATTCTTGTCGCAAAAAAACCTCTTGTTATCGGAATAACCGGCATTTCAAAAGAGAATCTAGACCTAATTTATACCGCTTCAAAAAAAATACCCATTTTTCTCTCGTCTAATTTTTCCGAAGGAATCGCTCTTCTTAAAAAATTGATCAAAGAGCTTCCTATTGGAAGTTATGAACTCACAGAAACACATCATACTCAAAAAAAAGATAGTCCGAGTGGCACAGCTCTTGATCTTGCTAGTCAACTGCCCTCTTTTACTAATATCACCTCAATTCGAGAAGGAACAGTTATTGGGGTTCATAAAATTCGACTTAAACTAGAATATGAAACACTAGAGCTTAAGCACGAGGTTTTTGACCGCAAGTCATTTGCTAAAGGAGCTCTCTTAGCATCTACTTTTCTTTCTAATAAAGCTGCTGGATTGTATACTTCTATTTATGATTAAAGTTGGCGATATAAAAATAGGATCCGGAAATCCTCTTGTATTTATTCTAGGACCCTGTGTAATGGAGTCGGAAAATTTAGTGCTTGAATGCGCAGAGCGGCTAAAAACAATTTGCCCCTATCCATTTATATTTAAATCGAGCTTCGACAAAGCCAACAGATCATCAATTAACTCATTTAGGGGGCCGGGTCTTGAAAAAGGGCTAGCTATTTTACAACGGGTGAAAACGGAATTTAAGCTTCCTGTTACAACAGATATTCATTTACCGGAACAAGCTAACCCTGCAGCAGATGTGATAGATCTGATCCAAATCCCCGCCTTTTTATGCAGGCAAACCGATTTAATTTTAGAAGCAGCAAAAACCGGAAAACCGCTCAATGTAAAAAAAGGCCAATTTGTTGCCCCTCACGACATGAATCAAGTCGTCTTTAAAGTAAAAGAGATGAACAATCCAAATCTTCTCCTTACAGAACGAGGATTTTCATTTGGTTACAATAATCTTGTCTGCGATATGCGCGGCATTCCGATCATGAAAAGTTTTGGTGTTCCTGTCTGTTTTGATGCATCTCATTCCGTACAATTTCCAGGTGGCCTCGGACATATATCTTCCGGAGATAGAACCTTTATCCCAACGCTTGCAAAAGCTGCTATTGCCGCAGGTGCTGATGTAGTCTTCATTGAAACACATCCGGATCCTGACAATGCTAAAAGTGACGCAAAAAGTCAGTGGCCTTTAGATAACCTTCGCCCTCTTTTGGACCTTCTTTACCAGCTCCATCAATTTGTAGGCCGGTATGAAACGGTTTTATAGAGCAATCTTTTATTCATCAATACTTTGGGTAATTTGTTTCAGCGTTATCGTCCATCACGTCATATTTCATCCTATTTTAAATGGGCACGTTTCCAAACATCTTAAAAATGGACAAAGCAGATCCGATACACCTCTTCAATCACGTCATGGTGTATCAAAAGACCTTTGGATCACCTCTAAAGATGCAAGAATATTTTGCCATCTAGAAAGCCCCGCCTCTTCTCTTCAATATGTTTATACAAAAAAAAATTCAAACCTTATTGAAACACTTGATCAGCTAAAAATTTGGATACAGGAAGAAAATCAAGTTAAATATCTCAAAGCAACTAATGCCGCACTTAATTATTCAGACCACACTTTAAAAACTTACGACACATATCTATGTAATTACAAAACAATTAACCCGGATAACAAGATTTTTTCGGGCCGGGCTGAAACACTTACCATTTCTTTTGATAACTCACCTTTAGCTTTTAGCGCTTCAGGATTTTCAGCCAATCTAAAATCCGGAGAGACTCAATGATTTTCTTAGTACTTGCACCTTTTTTACTTTTTGCAGGAGAGACCTTCTTAACCTCTGATGAAATTTCCTATCACGAAGAAAACTTATCTTTAAGGGGTCACGTTTCCATCAAACATCAACTAGGCACTGTAACTGCCGATGAAGCTGAAGTTACCGGATTAACTGAATCCTCATTTTTGCAAGCTATGCTTAAAACTAATGTTGAATTTTTCTTTAAAGAAGACAGACTTTGTGCAAATGAACTACTAATTAACAGTAAAACTAACCAAATGACCACTAGTGGGCCGGCAACTCTTTTTGGGAAAGCGGAAAACTTCTCCCTCACTTGTGACGGCACAACCCAATTTGAGAAATCAACAAACAGACTTACTTTTACAAGCAAAATACTTCCGATTATCTTCAGTAAAGACGAAACTCTCATTCATGCAACCTCTGCTTTTCTTACCTTTGAAAACGATGAACCTACTACCCTTGTGTTTGATCAAGGGGTAGATCTAACAAATGGAACTATTAAGGGAACTGCAAAAACCCTTATCTATAAACTAAAAGACCACTCCCTTCATGGCGTTGGGAAAGTCTCCTTTGTTTTACAAAGCGATGAAACTGGAAATTTATTGGAATTATGGAAAAAGAAATCCTCTTAAGCGTAAAAAATATTAAAAAATCCTATGGTGATAAACAGATCTTACACGACCTCTCCTTTGATATTAATAAAGGAGAAATTGTCGGATTACTTGGCCATAATGGGGCCGGGAAAACAACCGCCTTCTATACAACAATAGGCCTTGTCAGACCCGATAGCGGAACAATTCTTTTTCAAAACAATGAAATCACAAAATTACCCATCCATAAAAGAGCAGCCCTTGGAATTGGTTACCTATCACAAGAGCCATCTATTTTTAGATCACTTACCGTTGAAGAAAACCTCCTCTGCATTCTAGAAACGCTCGACCTTGAAGATTATCAAACAAAGATAAGACTTGAAGATCACCTAGAAGAAATGCACCTTACCCATCTAGCAAAGACAAAAGCCTATCTTCTTTCAGGAGGCGAAAAAAGACGCGTCGAAGTAGCCCGTGCCCTCATCAGAAACCCACAGCTCCTCCTACTCGACGAACCCTTTGCCAACATCGATCCAAAAACCATCTCCGATCTAAAAAAAATCATCCTCATGCTTAAAGATAAAGGAATCTCCATCCTCATCACCGACCATAATGCCCGCGAAATCTTCTCACTTAGCGACAGATGCTACCTCATCTCTTCCGGCGAA
>CAMBTZ010000100.1 GCA_945870925.1 Chlamydia trachomatis
TAGAATCTTTCTCACAACCCATAACATCTAAAAATCTTACAAATTGTTCATTTGATACTGGATGAACGTCAATGGCATAACTTGAAAGTTGTATCTTATGACGCGGTTTTTCATCCCTTGCACCGGCATTATCACCTCTTAAATAATCACCACCTTCAATCACAATCATTTCCGTTAACATCGGTTCTTGATCAGTAATCTCTTTCTCTTTTGGCTTATATTGAGTAACTGTTAGCTTTGTTTCAAAAATTGCACCCGGATCTTCGTCATACTCAAACTTTTTTAATACAGATGGTTGAATAATTGGCTTTGGAGCAGGTTCCGAAGATGTCATTGAAGAGTATGCAGGCTCAGGAATATATTCCTTAACAGCCTCTATCTCCCTAACAGGCGACACTCTTTTTAAATTTCGCTCTATATCGCCAAGTTCCTTAGGAACAATCTTGTCTAACAAATCAGTTAAATTATCGCAACGCTCTAAAGGGCTCTGTTTTAATGTAGCTTTGATAAGAAGATCCCAATCACAAGTAAATTCGGAAAGTT
Source organism: Chlamydia trachomatis (assembly GCA_945870925.1). GTDB lineage: Bacteria > Chlamydiota > Chlamydiia > Chlamydiales > 2-12-FULL-49-11 > VGMD01. Next base: position 544 of record CAMBTZ010000100.1, read on the forward strand.
CAGCCGTTGGCATTTTAAAACAACCTTCAGGCATATAACCCATTAATAAGAAATAAGCTAAAAGGCCGAATGCGTAGACATCTGATTTAGGTCCGTAAGAAGTTTCATTTCCGCCAAGTTTTTGCTCAGGTGCTAAAAATCCATAACTCTGTAAAAATGAACGGTGTAATTTTGTTAGCACTTTCAGATCACCCCTTTTTTCAATATAAGGAGATTCACTTTCAAATCCTGTAATTGTCTGATCTAGATCTAAAGCTTTTGCAACAACCTGGTACATTTTAGAAAGGATCATGCCCTGTCCTAAAATCGCATTCAATCCCACATCACTTAAATATAAATGTGCAATACCATCTTCTATCCTTCCTACTAAAATATTACTTAATTTTAATGATCCGTGAGACAATCCGTGCTTGTGAATATGATCAAGTCCGTATGCAACTTGTTTTAATAAAGAGATAATCTCTTTTTCTGAAAGTCTCGTCTTTAGACTTCCCAAATAGTGGGATAAATTTCTCCCTTCACCTAAAGAATCAGAAATAAAATCAGTTACTAAAAAATAGGCATCACCATCTTTTGAAACATTATGAACTTTCACAAGATTAATATGTTCTAAAAGAGCAATTTTACCAATCTCGGATTCAAACGCCTGCATAAAAACAGGGTCGCAGGTAATTTCTTTTGGGAGCATCTTTATTGCGAAACGTTTTTTAAGAAACTTATGCTCGCCTAGATATAGAGATCCAAGAGTTCCTTGACCTATCACTTTTAATATTTTAAAATCGCCTATAGAATCTTGCATAAACCCTCTGTTTTCTAAAAATATCTATTAGACAAGAAGTCCTATTTTTTTTGCAAGCCACCATGCTAGAAAAAGAACAATAGCAACACCACTAGCCCAAAGTAAATTTGGAACCCATTTAATTCCATGTGAGGAATTTCCTCTCATTTCAAGTGTGCCTATTCCATAAGCAAAATCGTGCTTCTCTTTCGGTAACTTAAATACCTCAGGAAAGTCTCTTGCCATTTTTTCTGAATCTAGTCCTAAAAAAGAAGCATACTGTCTCATAAAGCCATACAAATATACGGTTGCATGAAATTTCTCAAAACTCCCCTCTTCAATCGCAGCTAAATAATTTATCCGAATTGAAGTTGTGCTTTCTACTTCTTTAAGAGATATTTTCCTCTCTTCTCTTCTAGCTCGAAAGAGCTCGCCAACTTTTTTTGCTTCAGTCATCATAATGTTATACCTCGTAGATTTCAACTCTATATCAAATAGACAATATCTGCAATCTTTGGTAAAATGCCAACCTATGAATGATTCATTTGTTACAGAGATTGACTTAAGTCTAGCAGATCAAATTAAGGAGCATCTTCTCTCAGACGGTTTTATTTTGACAGTTCCTCCCTATTCAATTTATTCTGCTAAAAAAGAGGGAATATCGCTCACACTTTATCAATCAGGAAAATTAGTTGTTCAAGGAAAAGGGAAAGATTCACTAATAAAATATTACTTGGAACCTGAGATTCTTAAAACCTTTAATTACTCTTATCCTACAGCCTCCATTGATAAAACAGCACGCATTGGGATTGACGAAGCTGGTAAAGGTGACTTTTTCGGCCCTCTTTGTATTGCCGGTGTCTTTGCTGATGGACCTGCAATTGATTTTCTAATTAAAAGCGGAGTGAAAGATTCTAAAAAATTAGGTGATCCACTCATTAAAAAAATTGCAAAAATTATAAAGGGACATTGCGCTTATGAGTGCATTATAATTTATCCTGAAAAATATAACGAACTTTATAGCCGGTTTAAAAACCTTAATACCCTTCTTGCTTGGGGTCATGCAACTGCAATAGAAAGATTATCTGAGAAAACAGGGTGTAAAAAAGCTAATATTGACCAATTTGCAAGTAAGCATGTTGTTGAAAATGCGCTCGCTAAAAAAAAACTTGATCTTGATCTAACTCAAAGTCACAAAGGGGAAAGTGATCCTGTAATTGCTGCTGCGTCAATACTAGCACGAGATGCGTTTGTAACCGGTATTGAAAAACTGTCAACTGACTATGGAATGATATTACCTAAAGGCGCAAGTAAAGAGGTCCTTGCTGCCGGAAGACGATTTCTCTCTACTTTTGGTGAAGAAAAACTACCTTTAGTTGCAAAGACCCATTTTAAAACTACTGCTCAATTACTTCTCTAACTGAAAAGATTCAATAAAATACTGACAATGATCTTCTGAATAATTTACTACTTCGCACTCCATTGCCAATAGATAAAGTGTATTATTAGCTTGGATTGCTCTCCCTTTGAAATAGATTTGATCCGATTGAATGAAAAAATCCATACCAGGAAATCCACCAACATCGACAAGGTCAGCAAACAGAAGTTTATTGTTAGCATTTTGAGCAATTAGGGTGTTTAAAAAATGCTCAAGATTTTTAACTGCATTTTCTTCCGACACAATTCCCGGATATTCAGCAATTAACATCATGAAGACCGCTTTCCGATCATAGTCAGCAACATAAACATAATATTGAAGAGCTTTTTCTTCGCCCTTTGTAGGTATTTGCTGTTTAATATGTTCCGGAGCCTTCGGAAAACTAGCGCTGCACTTCCCTTCTTTAGAGGAAGCTTTTTTCCAATCCTTAAACTGAGCCTCATCACCTTGCTTCACTCCAAGAAAAAAGAGATGATCCGATAGTTTAGCGCTCATCGGTTGAGCTACAAGCATAAAACCCATTACGGCTGCAAATGCTCTTTGTGAAAATTTAGAATATTGTCTCATCTTTTTTTTCCTTATGAAAATAACAGGTTTGCAAGTGGAGCCCAATCAAATCCTTTGATAAGCAACCAATTAAAACTTAAATCTATAAAAAATAATAGTATCCATGTGAATAATACGTTCCAAACAGCGACCCATGCTGAAACCTTTTGAACCTCACCAAGCGCATGGAAAAGTATGATCGCTTCCCATATCCCAAAAACCACTTGAATTCCGATCAACACTATTACAACCAATGAAATAGGGGTGGTTGCAATGATTGCAGTAGTAAAAGCCTGCCCACCAAAAAAACCAACTAACCCAAACCAACCAAGAAGAATAAAAACTTCAGGAAGCCGAGTCCAAACAAATGCTGAATAGATCTCATCAAATGAGGCTGCTCCATGAAATATCTTTCCTACCCAATAGAGAAGAAAGGAAGTAATATAGAGCAGAAAGTAACCAACAGGAATTGATAAAACCAAGCAAAAGATAACTATGTGACTAAGGGTATATGAATTACCCAAACCAAATGTGTATGCCTTTCCATAAAGATAGGTCATCCCCAAAAGCCAAGCAAAAATCATACTAGCATTTTTTGTCTTACCTAATACCTTATGAATAAAGTTTCTAGGATCAGTTAAGACTTCGAACGGATTTAATCTTTTATTTTCCATTTAATTATCTAATATTTAGTTTTTTCTCTTATACTTAAAAATAGATATGACGAGTTAATTTTACAAGTCATAATTAGATAATTATAAAGAATAGAACTAAAACAGCAAATTAGATTCGATAGAAAAGGTTAACAATCAATTGTTTTCATCCAAATACTGAAGAAAGGTTAAAAGAGTTTGAATTCGATTAATATAAGTGTGCTTTGTTTTAACAAAATTCATCAAATCATACAAATCCTCAATTTTCATAGACTCTAGTCGTTTTTTTGCGTCAGAAAACAGAGCATAAGTATCTGAGTTGTAAACAACCTTTCCTTCAAAGAGCTCAAAAACTCTCTTTGAATTTGTAATACCCATTTTTCCGTAGCTAATATTTTTAAAAATTCGACAAGGGATATACCCTACTTTTGCTTGCCACTCGCCTACAATTGCCGGGGCCATGTAAGATTCTAGGACTAACCGCTTATTCTCTTCAAAACTTACATTCGAGGATCTAACAAAATTACATCGATTTTCTTTACACGCATTTATAAACGGATCTATTTGATGTTCATTCCCGAAATAGCCTCCACCTATTGTTCCAATCCAATAAACAGTTGAACTCTTTCTAATATGCGGAATTTTCAACATGATCTCATCAATTTCATGTGGTAAAAGATCTGTCGCCCACGGCATAAACACACATCTACCCGGATAATCATAGTAGATACAGGCTTCTACCTTATGCACATTTCGTGGAAGAACATCATCCGTATAGACCTGTAGAGTGAAGTAATTTTTTTTATCTAAGTTTTGATATCTAGCCCCATCACAATTGTGTAAAATATACTTGCAATCATTTCTAACAGGCATGCCACTATCTACTTGACCTTCGGTAAGAAAAAGGGTGTTTGTAAAATCAAAGTCATCAATATTGTCTTGATTGTCAAACCAATACGTTTTGTATCCAAGATGTTTAAATGCAACATAGAAAGCATTATGAATATAGGAATGGGTGTGGGAGTGTAATTTATGACCCCAAATAACCACCTTATCAAATGCATAGATGTTACTAATAAAAATAAAGCAAACCAATAATAAATATTTCACTTATCTCTCCTCATAAATTCTGGAATTTCACTACCTCTTAAAGGCTGGTATCTCAATCTATTGCGTATAAGAAAATCAAGATCGTTTTGCATCTGAGGATTAATTTTATTGTCATTGAGATTATTGGACATATTATAGACATAGTTAACCTCAGGTATAAAT
>CAMBTZ010000101.1 GCA_945870925.1 Chlamydia trachomatis
GAAACCATCTGCAGTTGTATGGGTCTTTTTAAGTGCAGTTGTTAATTTTAATGTGTCAGATACAAGTGATTTAAAAGTAGCAAAAAGAGGTTGAAAAGATTTCAGTGCAGTTTCACATTCTTCATCTGCTTTAATGCTTGATTTTTCAAGTTTGAGGAAGGTGTCACAAATATGTTTGAAATGAATCAATTTTATATTATAGTGAATAAAAAGTAAAATTTCACATATGCGTCAAGATCATCTACGCTTTTCTATCTGCTTGCATCGGCCCTGTAAAAACAGTGTCCTGCTTCAGCATCGCCTAACGGCTGATAAAAAATCGAAGCGCTCTTTTAGTCTAAGTAAAATTTTAAATTTAATTCACTATAGTTGAATGAGCTCCAATTTTTTGTATTGCTTCGATTGCGCGAAAGATAGGCCAGGTAAGGCGTCTAAATTTTGTCAGGTCAGTTGCTGAATCATTTACTAGATTCCATGTAAGAATGCGACATTGACGGACCAATAAAAATTTGTTAATAGTGTCTGCAAACAAGGCGCCCGGCATAATCTGAGCGACTTGACGTGTCAAGCAACCTGTTGAAACTAGCTGGATGATTGAATAACCCTCAACCCCCCCCCCTTTTTTTTTTTTTAGCAGCTATTATAAGATGGGTGAGCTCCTCCAAAATATCAAAAACATCATTGTGATGCTCTGAAATTAACGCATATTCAGAGGTGTTCTTAGCACTTTCAGGCCCGAGGTTGATTAATGTTTTTAATACAAATCTAAGTAATTCGAAAGTTCTTTCGACAGGATCATTTTTATTCATTGCGGCTGAGAATTCTGTTCCTGCTTTTGATAATTCCATGCCTGTCTGAATTAAAGTTTTAAGTGTGCTAGCCCAGCCGATAGTTTTTTGATCTTTGATAATTGAATTGTAAATTTGTTCAACAGTAATGCTCTTTAGAGCTTCGATTAGGCTAATTCTTTGACCTCCCGATGCTATTAAGGGCATAGATAATACGGGAGCTGCAAGAAACGATTGCGACGCTGCCTGAGGGGTAGCTAGCCTTTCGCCTGTCATTAAGTGAAAAAATTCTCTTACGGGATTAAGGCTCATGTTTTGACCTGAGCCTTGAAGAACGACACGTGTTGCTGTTAACTCGTTTTGGCTTAGTCTGAAAAAATGATGCGACAGGTTCGCTCTGTGCGTCTTTTCGGTATTGTTTCATTCTTTTTAAAATTTCTAGTATATGATCGCTCGCATCTGAGTCAATAGGATCATCATAGTCAAATGTGGGTGAAGGACTTCTGGGTCGAATTGTGGTATCCATGAATACTCCTTTAATATAGATAAGTTATTATGACATTATTATATATGCTTTTTTTTCTTTAAAAAGTTGTGAAATGATATTTTAAAAAAATAAATATATGGTTGCGAATTGTTTTTTCTTAAAAATTTGAAAGGATTACTATTTGCGAGCAACTTGCCTATTTACAAATTGACTTTTCTGTTATAATTCTAATTTTTATTGAAATTATTTGGTTTATTGCTATGAAAGAAGTCCCTAACTGCGTTAAATGCGGATCTAAATTTACCTATAAAGGCGGGGAATTCTATATTTGTCCAGAATGTGGGCATGAATGGAAGGAAGAGTTGTTGAATGAGGATGAAAAAAGTGAGGCGGTAGTTAAGGATGCTCATGGAAATGTTCTAAAAGATGGTGATACTGTGACTATAATTAAAGATATTAAAGTGAAGGGAACCTCATCTGTAATTAAAATTGGGAGTAAGGTTAAAGATATTCGTACAGTAGAAGCAGTAAATGGGCATAATATTGATGCAAAAGTTCCGGGATTTGGATCGATGATGCTAAAGTCTGAAATTGTGAAAAAATGTACATAAAAGAAGATAGAAGGGGAGCTTATGATTATTATTGAAAAAATTAATGATGGTATCAAAGATGCAATGCGCAGCAAAGATCAAATTAGACTCTCAACATTACGAATGCTAAAATCAAAAGTAATGGCTGTTGATGCAAGGGCTAATCTTCCTGATGCAGAAGTTGTAAAAATATTTAAAACCTATTTTGGAAGTCTCTATGAAGCTTTAGAGCATGCGGAGGCTGCTAAACGCTCTGACATGATCGAGCAGTTAAAGAAAGAAATTGTAATTGTTCAAGAGTTTTTACCTAAAGCTATATCCTTAGAAGATACTAAAACTGTCGTAATTCAAGCAATTTCTACGTCAGGAGCTAAGACGAAAAAAGATTTAGGTCTTGTAATGAAGGCTGTGAAGCAACTCAACGCTAGTGTTGATGGAAAGTTAGCAAAGGATTTAGCAGAAGGATTACTTGGGGATTAGTGATTGGAGCTATAATTCATAGATTGTGATTTTGTCATCTCCGTAATTTGTTACTGCAATATATTTTCCATCGTTAGAAAATGCAAGACCATGTGGAAAATTTAATTCAGCTTCCGGGTTTTTTAAAAAAATCTCGGAGGCTAGTAGCTTGCCGGTTATAGTATTAAATTGGTGTATAAATACCTCATCTAGTACTTGATCGGTAGTTAATAAGTAAGAGCCATCGGGCGAAAACTTTAAAGTCTCCATATTGCCGGGAGTTTTAGTAAAAACAGAGATAGGATTTGTATCAAAAAGGTTGGTATTAGGGTCAAAGCGGTAGATTTCCAATTGAGCTATTGGATCGAAAGTTTTATTTGTTCCAATTGTTTGACAATAGCAAGCGGCTAAAAAATTTGAGTCAGGAGAAAATGCAATCCCTTTTGGTTCTAATGGCCTGATTTTATTCTTAAGAACTTGATAAATTTTATACTTCCCTTTTATCAATTTATAAATGCATATGCAGGAAGAGTCGCCAATTGAAGTTACAGCTAAAAAAGCGCCATCACGGGAAAATGAAATGCCGTGAACCCAATCTCTGTTTGTATAGCGGAGAAAATTGTTACGTGGGTAAACTTCTCCAGTTTCGCTGTTTATTGAATAAAGAGCTATGGTCCCTTTTCCTTGGGAGATAGCTAGACATTTACCATCCGGTGATATATCTAAATTTTCAGGGTGATTTAGTAATATTCCGTCATCTTTTCCTAAACATCTAATTGGATAGAGTTTTTGAGTTGTTTTATCAAAGCCGAAAATAGAAAGAGTTCGGCTGAATAGGTGAACACTCATTAAATACTCGTCACCTGGAACCCATACAACTCCACTGGTAGCGGAGTATCGTGGTCTTTCCCCAGCATATAAAATATCGCCTGTAACAGTTGAATTAGCTATTTTTGGATTGTAGGCAAAGGTGATGGGTGCATTAGAAATGAGTTGAGTGCCATGATTTTTTACTACAGTAAATAAAAATAGGATTAAGCTAAAAAAATATATGCACTTATTCATGAAAGAGAATTGTAGAATAAAAAGAAGATTATTTATACTTCTTAAAAATTTTTAGCAATAATTGAGTATGTACTTTGGTTAAAATTTTAATTTTCTTGATGCCATTTCTGCAGTTGCAGTGTTATGAATATGTAATTGCAATTTGTTCAGTTTTTAAAGATGAGGCACCTTGGCTAAAAGAGTGGATTGAATATCATAAAATTTTGGGGGTAAGTCATTTTAGGTTATACAATAATGAGAGTTCAGATAATTATTTAGAAGTTCTAGCTCCCTATATTAATAGCGGCGAAGTGATGTTATTGGATTGGCCTAACGAGGATGGAGATCTAACGGATTGGGCATGTTTACGGCAATGGCCAGCGTGTATTAATGGTTTAGTCAATTTAAAAAACATAGCTAAATGGGTTGCATTAATAGACATAGATGAATTTATTTTACCAATAGAAGATTATGATTTAATTGCTTTTCTAGAAAAGTATGAGGAATATCCGGCTCTAGTCCTAAACTGGCAATGTTTTGGAACCTCCCACATTGTTCATATACCGAATGATAAGTTAATGATAGAAGCTTTAACGAGAAAAGCAAAGGAATTTAGCAAATTGAATAAGCCTGTTAAATCAATTGTTAGGCCTGAATTTGTAAATTTAGAGAAAAGGGCATGGGCTCCTCATACAGTTAGCTATTTAGGAAACCAAATGGCAGTATTTCCTGATAAAGTTTTTAGAAAAGAGACTTTAGATCAAAGTCAATGGGAGATTCATCCTGATAAGTGCATAATTAATCATTATGTCCATCGAACAGAAGATTTTTTTTGGAATCAAAAACTTGCCAAAAAAAAAGATATGAAAAATTGGAGCTGCTTAAAAAATTCAACTTTTGTCAAAAAATGGCATTCTGATTGCAATAAAATAGAAGATACTAGAATTCTTCGATTTGCCTCACAACTTAAAAAAACCATGGGCTTTCCTGAAAAATAGGGGCTTCATTATTGATAAATGTTAACATTTAATTAGTTAAGGCAATTCATTTGATTGTTAATATAAGGAAAACGAAGGGTTTACTATGGTTAATACAAAAAATAGCATTGCTTCATTTTTTATCTTTTAGGGGAAATTTCAGAAATACCTCTTCGGTATGCATTAAATAATATCATCGGCAGATTGATGACAGTTTTACTGCCCGGACAATACGGAAATGCGAGTTCAAAAATTGCGGAAATTTTTATACGTATTGGCCTTGGGATTCTTTTTCTATTAATGATAGGTCCTGTTATTGTTACTTCAATTCTTTGGGTGGTCTTTCGTTTAATTGGAGATCTATTACTAGGTACTCAAAACTTTCTACTTCTATAAGGGAAGTATACAGGATCTGGAACAAATACTTTTGCTACATGGAATGTTGCTAGCTTTCTTCCTCCATGCACTATTGTTGATTGTGTAGCTTATACTAACGAGAGAATTCGTCAAATTGGAGAGCAATTAAAAGATTTTCATTTTGTTTCTTGTCAGGAGATGGGTGGTGCTGAGGCGAGATTTTTATCAAAGCAACTTAAAGATGATTTCTCTGAATTTTATACCTATTTAGGTAAATCTCATGCTCCATTTTTACAAAGCGCGCTCTTTTTTGCATCAAAAGAACCGGTATTGAATGTTCATTGGGTCCCATATACAGTCCCAGGAATGCAAGTGGTTATTAATCGAAGTTTTGCAGTTTTTGAATTAAAGAACTATTATGTCGCTATCACTCACCCGGACAGCGCAAGGAGCTCAAGTTGAAGCTGTTCGAAATGGA
>CAMBTZ010000102.1 GCA_945870925.1 Chlamydia trachomatis
TTTTTCAACACTTGTGGAAACAACATGTGATAAAGTTGGACGAATTATGATTCCATCTGTTTTAAAAAACGGTGTGGGAATGAAACAAGAAGTTATAATTGCCGGAGCTCTTAATAAAATTGAGCTTTGGCCAAAAGAAGTTTATGACAGGGATCTTGCTAAATTTATCGGCGGCGAGGCTGAAGGTGATTTACAAATGATGATGGAAGAGGCTTTTTCTTTACTTGGGGACGAGGAAGAGAAAGACGGAATCGAAAACGCAATCGAAAGAGTACAAAACGAGGTAGTTAAACTATGAATATTGAAACAGGAAAATCTGAAACAACGAAAACTGAGAAAGCGCCGCATATCCCGGTAATGAAGGATGAAATGCTTGAATACTTTGCAGGTAGTACTATTAAGATTTTCTTTGATGGAACACTTGGAGCAGGTGGTCATGCTAAAGCAATGCTTGAAGCTCATCCAGAAATAGAGATGTATATCGGTTGTGATAGAGATCCGATGGCTCTTGCGATTGCAAGGGAGAATTTGAGTGCATTTGAACATAAGATAAAGTTTGTACATGGAAACTTTCTTAATCTAGACCAGATGATCGCATCGGTTGGTGTTAAGCAGGTAGACGGTTTTTTTTTGACTTAGGGGTATCATCTATGCAATTTGATGAAGATTTTAGAGGCTTTAGTTTTCAAAAAGAGGGTCCTCTTGATATGCGTATGGATCCAACGACAGGTATTACAGCAAAAGATGTTGTGAATGAAATGTCTGAGGAGGATCTAGGTGCAATTTTTAGAGATCTTGGCGAAGAGAGATTTTGGAGAAGAGGTGCTAGAGCAATTGTAGATGCTAGAAAAAAGAAAACAATTGTCACTACAACAGAACTTTCACAGGTAATTGAAAAAGAAATTTCTCGAAAAGAGGGGATTCATCCTGCGACTAGAATTTTTCAGGCTATTCGTATCTATATCAATAAAGAGCTTGAATCGATTGAAGGCTCACTAAAAAAAGCAATAGATGTGTTAGCTCCGGGTGGAAAAATTGGAGTACTGAGTTTTCATAGTTTAGAAGATAGAATCGTAAAAAATATTTTTCGTGATGCTGCAAAATCTATAAAAGGTATAGACCAAAAACCTTTGCTTGCCCTTTTAACTAAGAAACCGAGAGTTCCAACTCCAGGCGAAAAAAGAATTAACCGTAGATCTAGAAGTGCGAAGTTGCGTTTTGCTGAAAAACTATGAAGAAGATTTTTTTTGTACAAGTTCTTGTCTGTGCCTTTTCATGCGGGGGTGTTCTTTACGCCTACGTAAAACAGCAAAATGATGTTACAAAAGTACGTATTGAACTACCTCGATTAGCAAGAGAAGTAAGGCAATTAGAAGAGCAAAACTCTAGACTTAAGTTTGAAATAGAACGATTTGAAAATCCAAAGCATCTGATGGAACTTGCAAAGCGTCCTGAATTTAGTCATCTAAAACATCCGCTCATTGGAGAGATTTTTGTTCTTCAAATTAAGGATGAGCAGCCGCTAGCTAAAGAAGAGAGTCAAATTCTCCCACGAGTTAGGGCCATCTTTGCCCACTCCCTCCCTGAAACCCAAAGATAGATATGGGTAAAAGGTTTCGATTTGTAAGCGTTGCGATTTTCGTATTTGCTCTGTTTTCTATTCTGATTATTCAGTTTTATAAGATTCAGATATTTGAAAATGATAAATGGGTTCAAATTGCAAAGGGACAACATCAAACGGTTGTTAAAGAACCTTTTAAAAGGGGTGTTTTTTATTCAAACACTCAATTAAAAACAGGTCATATTGAGGAAAAACAGCCATTTGTTATTGATGTGCTTGCCTATCATGTTCATATTGATCCTTTTTTAATTCCGCTCCCACTAAAAGATGAAATGTGTGAAAGACTTTGTGAAATTTTGAATCTACCTTCGGAGATCTCATCTCATTTTTATAAAAAGAGTCGGTACAGAAAAATTGCAAGTATGATTTCGCCCCAAGAAAAAGAGCGTGTAGAACTTTTTTGGAATGATTTTTCCAAGAAAAAAAGGCTTCCTAAGAATGCGCTCTATTTTGTGAAGGATTATCAGAGAAGTTATCCATTTGGAAAAATGCTTGGTCAGGTCCTTCACACAGTAAGGACTGAAAAAGAAGAAAAAACGCACCAAGGAATTCCAACAGGTGGATTAGAGGTTGTTTTTAATAAATATTTAAAGGGGGAAGAGGGTTCTAAGGTTATTTTGAGATCACCTCGATATGAAATTGATAGTGATTTTGTTGATAATCCTCCTAAAGATGGAGAGGATGTCTATTTGACAATCAACCATATTTTGCAAGCAATCACTGAAGAGGAGCTTGCAAAAGGGGTGAAGAAAGTAGGCGCTAAAGGTGGCTGGGCTGTAATGATGAATCCATTTTCTGGTGAAATTTATGCGATGGCTCATTATCCATTCTTTGATCCATCTCATTATCAAGACTATTATAATGATCCGCAAAAATCAGCTGCCACAAGAATTAAGGCGATTACCGATTGTTTCGAACCGGGCTCTACTATGAAAGCGATATCGGTGGCGATTGCGCTTAAAGCTAACCAAGAGTTAATCAATCAAGGGAAGAAACCTATTTTTTCCCCATCAGAGATGATGAGATGTGATAATAATATGTTCCCCGGAAGGACACAACCCTTAAAAGACGTTACTAATCATAAGTTCCTAAATATGCAAATGGCTATTCAGAAATCATCTAATGTTTATCCGGCAAGATTGATGCAACGTGTGGTTGAAACATTAGGGCCAAGCTGGTATCGCGAGCAATTAGTGGATGTTTTCGGGTATGGAGAGCGTACGGGAATAGAACTTCCTTATGAAAATGCGGGGATGGTTCCAGTGCCTGGAAAAAAATATTCCAATGGAAACTATGAATGGTCATTACCAACTCCATACTCATTAGCGATTGGCTACAATCTGCTTGTTAATTCCATTCAAGTGGTAAGAGCATTTTCAGTATTTGCAAATGGTGGTTATTTGGTAAAGCCTACGTTATTAAGAAAAATTGTTTCCAAAGAAGGGGTAATTGTTGATAATACGCAGGCAATATTTAAGAAAAAAGTATTAGACGCCTCAATTGTGGATCAAGTTGTAAAGGCTATGAAATTTACGACAAAACGTGGTGGTTCAGCAACTTTAGGAGATGTACCCGGTTTTACTGAGGCCGGAAAGACAAGTACTTCTGAAAAATTGATAAAAGGACAATATTCGAAGTCACTTCATTTTTCGACCTTTGTTGGTTTTGCTCCATTAAATGAACCAAAATTTGTTTTATTTGTTGGTATAGATGAGCCGCAAAAAATTTATATCCCCGGATTTGGCACGACTCATTTTGGGGGCAAGTGTGCAGCGCCTATATTTCGAGAGATTGCAAAAAGAACCCTCGAATATTTAGGTGCTCATCCTGATGATTCATTTGGATATCCTAAAGGAGATCCTAGAGCAAGTATTGATAAGTCTGACTGGATAAAAGAGGTAAATCAATTAAATGAACTCTACAAGAAATATAATGAAACTTAAGAAGCTTATTGATGGGTTAGACATCAAAGTTGTAAAAGGTTCAAAAGAAATCGATATTACAGGTCTGTCGAGCAATTCTAAACAAGTGGGTCCCGGCTTTCTCTATATTGCAAAACGGGGGGGAACTCACGATGGCAATCAGTATGTCTCTGATGCTATACAAGCAGGCGCTATTGCAATCTTAAGTGATCTTTATAACCCATTTTTAGATGCAGTAACGCAATTAATTACTAAGGATACAAAGAGCGCTGAATCATTGCTTGCAGCTAGATTTTATGATTATCCTTTTGAAAAACTTTTTCTTGTAGGGATCACAGGGACAAGTGGAAAGACAACAACTTCCTACTTAATAAAACATGTTCTAGGAGATATCGGATTAATTGGTACGATTGAATCGATTGTTGGAGAGCATAGAATTAAAAGCGATTTAACCACCCCGGACTGTATTACATGTTATAAGTTGTTAAAGGAGATGTGTTTTGAAAAAATACCTTCAGCTGTAATGGAGGTTACTTCCCATGCGCTTTCTCAAAATCGAGTACAAGGAATTTTGTTTGATGTTGCTCTTTTTACAAACTTGACTCCAGAACATCTGGATTATCATGAGAATATGAGTGCTTATGCAAATGAAAAGGCAAAGCTTTTCACAAGTCTTAAAGTAAATGGTGTTGCAATTCTTAATAGTGATGATGAGTGGTCAAGTTTGATGAAGACAGATCGTAAAATCATTACATATGGAATTAATAACAGCTCCGATTTTAGAGCTAAAGATATTGTAATGAGTCTTTCAGGAACAAAATTTATATTACAATTTGACGGAAGAGAGGAGTTAATTAGAATTCCCTTAATTGGTAGGTTTAATGTTTACAACGCTTTAGCAGCAATTGCTGTTGCGTTTGTAAAAGGTATGGACATTGTGGATATAAAGAAGAAAATCCAGACATTCAAGCCTGTACCGGGAAGACTTCAGGCTGTTCCATGTAAAGATGATTGCTGTATATTTGTTGATTTTTCTCATAAAGCAGACGCATTGAAAAATGTTTTGGAAACGATTCAAGAAGTGAAAAAGGGGAAAATCATCACAGTTTTTGGTTGTGGCGGTAATAGAGATCGGGAAAAGCGACCGGCTATGGCAAAAATTGCTGAAGATTATAGTGATATTGTTATAGTAACTTCCGACAATCCCAGAAGTGAAGATCCGGAAGGAATTATTCGTGATATCCAAAAAGGATTTGCTAAGAAGACATATCTTATTGAAATCGACAGAAAAAAAGCAATTGAGAAGGGGATAGCTCTACTAAATAAAGGTGATATACTATTAATTGCGGGTAAGGGACACGAGACAAATCAGATCTTTGCGGATAGATCAATCTTTTTTGATGATGTCAAGGTTGCGCAAGAATTAGCAAATGCGGTAAGTTAGCAAAATGATGAAAATTTTTACAATACTTCTTTCGTTATTTTTTCTTAGT
>CAMBTZ010000103.1 GCA_945870925.1 Chlamydia trachomatis
TCAGACTACAAAGTTGAGAATTCAGCGCGCATGTTGTAGTATCAACAAGAAAGTTGTTTGAAAGGATCTCTGCTGATTGGATCATCTGCCAGAGAATATATAATTGACTTGCTGGAAAATTTAATGATGCAATTGGTGCTGTATTCCATACAGTGCAAATCCCTGTATATGGAGCTGTTAAACTATTCGAACATGCCGATGTTGTCATAATTTTTTATCCAATTAATTATTCATTTTATTATATTATACCTATCTCCTAATATTTAGTGTAACTCATTACTACTGTGTAATTTTTGCAATATTTAGTTTTATTAGGTTTTCATTAATCTCAAGTTCTTTACCCTCAATTACAGGGCAAAAGGTTACTGTACGAGCAAGAATCTCACCTGAAATATAATCCTTAAATGTCTCATACGCTTCTCTGACTTCATCAGGAGCTTCAATTTTAAGCTCTATCCGGTCTACAACTTCAAACCCCTCTTGTTTTCGTAATGTATTGATTTTATTAATGATTTCTCGGGCTATCCCTTCTTGTTTAAGCGCAGGTGTTATAAATGTATCTAAAGCGATTGTGATAGACCCGACGCATTCTGCAACAAGTCCTTCAAGAACTTCTCTTACAACAAGGACATCCTCTTGAGTAAGCAAGAATGTCTCACCTTCAATTATAATTGCAACAGGCTCATTATTAAAGATTTTCATTAAAGTGATTTGATCAAAATGATCAACTTTTTCTTTTACCTGATTCATATACTTGCCAACCTTTTTTCCAAGCACTCTAAAATTAGGTTTCGGCTTAAGCTTAACAAACGCAGTTTCATCAATATGGAATTCTAGCTCTTTTACATTAAGCTCTTCCCGAATCAAATGCTCATGTCTTTTCAGACCCTCTAATAGTACAGAATCAGATGAGATGATATGTGCCTTTTTAAGAGGTTGCCTCACCTTAATTTGGTGCTCCTTCCTTAACGCATGCCCTGAATTAACAACATCTTGGGTATATTTCATCTCTTCCTCAAGCTCTATGTCACGCAAGTACTCATCTACTTTTGGAAAATCCGTCATATGGATAGACTCTAATGCGTCCTTCCGTTTTAACTCTTGATAAATTGCATCTGTTATAAACGGCATAATAGGAGCTGCCAATTTGGAAAGGGCAAGAATTACTGTGTAGAGAGTCTCAAAAGCTTGTCTTCGATCTTCACTGTTTTCCTCAACCCAAAATCTTGTTCTGCTACGTCTTATATACCAATTTGTTAGCTCATCAACAAATCCAACTAATGGTATGACAGCTGCATCTAATTGATAAGCATCCATAGCTGTTGTGACATCTTCGATTAATTTCTGAAGACGGGATAAAATCCATCTATCAATATCAGCCTTTGGACGATCAAAATTATCTGCAGTCGGAATCCACTCATAGATTTCAGCATAAGTAGCTAAAAATAGATAACTATTCCAAAGAGGTAGCAGGACCTGCTTTAAAACGCCTTCAACGCCAGCCTCTGAAAAATTAACATCATCTGCTCTAACCACCGGACTGTTTAACAAGTAGAGACGAATTGCATCGCTACCATATTTATCAATCACAATTTCTGGATCAGGATAGTTTTTAAGCCTCTTTGACATCTTGTGTCCATCTTCAGCAAGAACAATTCCGTTTACAATTACATTTAAAAAGGCAGGTTGATCAAATAAAGCAGATGCAATCACTGTGAGCGTATAAAACCAGCCCCTTGTCTGATCAAGCCCTTCCGCAATAAAATCGGCCGGAAACTCCCTCATCGTCTCATCTGCATTTTCAAACGGATAATGATTTTGCGCATAGGGCATCGATCCTGACTCAAACCAGCAATCAAAAACCTCAGATACCCGCTTATATGTCTTACCATTTTCAACAAACGTCAAATGATCGATAAAATGCCTGTGTAGATCAACAACTTTTTGACCTGTCCGCTCTTCGAGCTCCTTAACACTAGAAATTACAATCATATCACCATCTTCAGAACGCCATATTGGAAGTGGAGTTCCCCAATATCGATTTCTACTAACAGCCCAATCTCTAGCATTTTCAAGCCATTTTCCAAACCGCCCACTCTTAATATGATCAGGAACCCAGTGTATCAGCTCATTATTTGCGACAATCTTATCTTTAATTTTTTCTACAGCAATAAACCATGTCGATACGGCCCTATATATAAGGGGAAGATCGGTTCGCCAACAGAACGGGTATCTATGTCTAATTGTCTGATGCTTAAAGACTTTACCTTCATTTTTTAGCCGCTTAATTATATCCTTGTCTGCATCCTTAACAAAAACACCTTTATAATCAGGCACTTCCGAATTAAACTGACAATTCACATCGATCGGACAAACAATCTCAATCCCAGCCTCTTTACATACAAAAAAGTCATCCTCTCCAAATGCCGGGGCCATATGAACAACCCCAGTTCCCTCGCCTGTTGCCACAAAATCACCCTTTAAAACAACAAAAGCATTTTTATGACCTTGAAAATACGGCATTAGAGGCTTGTAACTCTTACCAAAAAGAGCATCACCTAAAAAAGTATCCAAAACTTCATAAGTTCCTTCTGAAAAATAGACGGCCAAACGATTTTTAGCCAATATGTAAACTTCACCTTTTTCACTCTCGCGAATCTTAACATACTCAAGTTTAGGACTAATAGCCAAACCTAAATTCGAAGGAAGAGTCCACGGAGTTGTCGTCCAAACAAGCAAATACTCCTTACAATCACTAAGCTCAAATTTCACTGTAAGCGAAGGGTCATCAACTTCTCGATAATTTAGATTCGCTTCAAAATTTGAGATCGGAGTCCCAAGCTTCGGCGAATAATGCATTACCTTAAAGCCTTCATACACAAGACCTTTATTCCAGATCTCACTAAACACCCACCAAACCGACTCCATAAATGAGATGTCCATTGTATGATAAGTCTTATCAAATTCTACCCAGCGACCCATTCTCAAGACAGTCTTCTTCCACTCACTTGTATACCTTAAAACAATCTTCCTGCACTCTTCATTGAACTTGTCAATTCCATACGCCTCAATCTGCAACGCCCCACTCAAATTGTGCGACTTCTCAATCTCATTTTCAACCGGCAACCCATGACAATCCCAACCAAATCTCCTCGGAACAGAAAACCCCTGCATCGTCTTATACCGCGCAACCGCATCCTTAATCGTCCCCGCCAAAATATGACCATAATGCGGTAACCCCGTCGCAAACGGCGGCCCATCATAAAACGAAAAATGCTCGGCCTCAGCCCTGTTTTTCAAAGATTTATGGAAAATATCGTGATGTGCCCAAAAGGCCAAAACCCGCTCTTCTCGTCTAGCAAAACTCTCTTTGTCTTTCTTAAACATCTGATACAACTCATGGTTAGAATCCCCCGATAATACAAAAAAATCCCTTTTCCTCCTATAAAAACATTGCCCCATATTCTAAAATTCTCTACAATAAAGCCATAAGCATTATTACGGGGGTGACCAGGTTTCGACTTGATCGCGAAGTACTAGTGGCATGCGGAGGATTCAGTGGGCCTCCTAAAAAAACTGAAAAACAATAACTGTAAGAAATAGAACAGAAGACATTTCCGCTCCAGCAATGGACGAGAGTCGATTCGCTCTAGCTGCTTAAGGCTTAACCGCCTTAAAATGCCGGTAACCTAAGGTTGGACCAAGGACCTTAGAATTACTGTCATCTATCCTGGTATGAGAGAGAACGTCTTCTAGCCTTCTTGGCGCCCCTCTCAAGACAAAAGAAAGCGGATAGCTCCCTGTGGTGCACTCTGCATCAGAGCTACCTAAAATCAGAGTGCTAAGCATGTAGTCACCATTATGGAGTCGATGAAGGACGAGAGTTCGACTCTCTCCACCTCCAATCAAAATTAAGGCTTCAGTTTCACGACTGAAGCCTTTTGTTTTTAGTGACATACAACAGTAAATTCCCATCGAAAAATTCAGCTGCGTAAAGCTCAATTACGCAGTATTTACGCACTAGACTGGATGAAACTGGCTCAATTCAACGCCTTCTTTCGCCATGAAAGGGTCTCCTGAATTAGTCAAATACCGCCCCACTTCATGAGAAAGATTTCTATCAATCTGTTGACTGATCGTGTCAGCAAGTTTCCCTACAAACCACTCTGGACGGTCATATGAAGGACCGATACTTGCTAGGCACATAGCAGTCGCCTGAGAGCATCGAATTTCACGACTACTTACCAAGGATCGCCCTACAAACCGCATCACTTCCATCACGGCAGCAGCCTGATCTTCGGGGCTACAGTTTGATAGCTTTAACCCAGAAATTAAATGAGTCGCTAAAGCTCGGGCATTCTCGATCGCCGCTTTATTATCGCTAATAAACTTGAACGGATCGGATGTAGTCACAAACTCACCAAGATGAGCAGCTCGGTCGCCATCAATATCGTTGGCAATCTGATCCACTGATGAAATTAGATCCAGGTGATATTGCCCAAGCCTTTTTGTAGCGTATTCGTAATCTTCATCTGTCCAACCAGAAGGAAGCTCCACTGCCTTTTCCAAGGCATGACGAACTTCTTCTGGCGTTCTTTTGGAACGCCATCTTCCAGGCGATCCTTCCCATTCACGAAAAATTTTATCGATATAGCGTTTCAGTTGCTCCTTTTTGCGAAAACGGGCTTGCTTGTCAGCATTCGATATCTGATTCATAAGAGTGTCTCCTTTTTTTGGTTATGTAACTTTAATAAAAAGTAACGTAACAAAAAGAACAGAAATTGTCAAAGGCTTCTTCGTCATTTGAATTTCACAATCCATAAAAATCATGACAAGTTTTTCCTAAACTGCGTAAATAGTGCGTAAATTCCAGGTAGATCATTGGTATTTTGATCAATTTCCAAGGGAAATCAATTTACAGGTCACGAGACTACTCGTCTCTTGTTGCTGTTTATCCCTATTTCTCCTAGACTGATTCTCTT
>CAMBTZ010000104.1 GCA_945870925.1 Chlamydia trachomatis
CAATTGAATTTGAAGGGACTGTTTACCCTTGTTTTAAAGTGTCTATAAGCTCAAAATCTCATCCTTTTTATACAGGTGAGCAAGGGATTGTTGATACAGAAGGCCGCGTAGATAAGTTTAGAAAACGTTATGCAAAACCTTTGGTAGCGCCAGTTAAAGAAGTGGTAGTTGAAGCTGAAGCTCCTGTAAAAGCAAAAAAAACTGCGGTTAAAGCAAAAAAATCAGCTGAATGAAAGATAAAGTCTTAGAGCTTCTTTCTGAATTGCCCAAGATTGAGCATGATTTGAGCTCTCCTGAAGTCGTTAAAGATAAAAAACGGTATAAGGAGATCACATCTAAGCATAAATACTTGATGCAGGTGAAAGACTCCTGGGAAAAAGCAGAGAGATTATCAAAGGATCTTGCTGATGCTAAGGAGTTAAGGAAATCCGAGCAAGATCCTGAAGTATTGAAATTTTACGAAGAAGAGATCGCTGATCTCGAGCCAAAGATAGTGAAATTAAATCAAGAGGTTGAGACACTTCTTGTTCCTCCCGATCCAAATGATCATAAAAGTTGTATAGTAGAGCTTAGAGCAGGCGCAGGTGGCGACGAGGCTGCTATTTTTGTCGGCGATTGCGCAAGAATGTACACCTATTTTGCGGAGAAAAAGGGTTGGAACTTAGAGTTTCTTTCCTCTACTCCTTCTGACGCGGGTGGATTCAAAGAGTATCAAGTAGTTCTTTCAGGCCCAAATGTATATCGTTTAATGAAATATGAAGCTGGAACTCATCGCGTGCAGCGCGTTCCTGCAACTGAATCTCAAGGACGAGTCCATACTTCAACGATTACTATTGCCGTTTTGATTGAGCCGGATGAAGAAGAAGATCTTGAGCTAGATGAGAAAGATCTTCGTATTGACACGTATCGATCATCTGGTGCAGGCGGACAGCACGTAAACACAACCGATTCGGCTGTTCGAATTACGCATATTCCGACGGGTGTTGTTTCATACTGTCAGCAAGAGAGATCTCAGATTAAGAACCGAGAGAAGGCGATGAGGCTTTTGAAGGCGAAAATTGTAGATGAAATGCGAAGGAAGAAAGAAGAGGAATTTGCATCTACAAGATCTGCTCAAGTGGGTACTGGTGACCGTTCAGAGCGAATTAGAACGTATAACTTTTCTCAAAACAGAGTAACGGATCACAGAATTGATCTTACGCTCTACAATCTAGATAGAGTGATGGAAGGAGACTTAGATACTTTAATTAACGCTTTAGTTACTTATTTCTATCAGAAAAACTTCGAGACTCATGAATGAGATTGAATTCTATAATTGTAGGATTAAGCTTAATCAAAATGTCTTAATTCCTAGGCAAGAGAGTGAGATTCTTATCTTGTATGCTCTTCAGAGATTAAAAAATAATCAGGGGGGCGTTCTTCTTGATCTATGCACTGGAAGCGGGTGTCTTGGACTTGCTATAAAAAAAGCAAGACCTGATATTGAAGTGATTCTTTCTGATATTTCATCTCTTGCAATAGATGTCGCTAAAAAAAACGCCGCTTTAAATGACCTAAAGGTTGAGATTCTTCTGGGGGATCTTCTGTCGCCTTTAGAAGGTCGAAAGATTGATTATCTAATTTGTAATCCACCATATGTGACCGATTTTGAATACGAGCATCTTGATAGCTCCGTGCGTGATTATGAGCCAAAATTAGCTCTTGTCGGAGGTGTTGAAGGTTTAGATTTCTATTCAGCCCTATCAAAATGCCTTAAAGCCCATCTAAATATTGGTGGTAAAGTTTTTTTCGAGATAGGAAAAGACCAAGGTCAAAAAGTTTTAGATCTTTTTTTAGATCCTTTTTGGAGAAGTAAAGAGGTGTTAAAAGATTGGGCAGGTCATGACAGGTTTGTTTTTTTGGAAGCGTAAGCTTTTTTTTCTGATTATTTCAATTTTTGGTTTTGGATGTGCTTCAGATTATGAGGAGGTTTATGAAAAAATCTCAGATATTCATAATCCCACAAAAAATGATTGGAAACATCTTCAAAAATATATTAATAGAGGTGAAAGACCTTATTTAAAGTGGCTTGATATATTTGATTCCGGGATTCCAAGTGATGGTTGTCGGTATGATGCAAGATCTAGGCAATTTAATTTTCTTGGAAATAAAAAAAGTTCGTCTGATTTTCTACTGCATAAGGAATATATTGATTCAGAGCCTGAAGATAGAGCTCGATGTATTATATGTTATGCCTCATATAACGGTAATTTTCCTAAAAAAGTTAAAAGAATGATAGAGAGGCTTAAAGAATCAAAATTCAGGGGTCATTTTCTCTATAGAATTGGTGGTTGGCCGGATGTTGAAGGGGGATCTCTTAAATTAATTCATGTTCCCTATGCTTTTAAAGTTTGTATGTTCAAGGAAGCAAAGAGGCTCGGCTATAAAAGAGTTCTTTGGATGGATACCTCATTTAAGCCTCTTAAGAATTTTAATTCAATTTTTCATTTGATTAGAAGGGATGGATACTTTGTAACTTCTCTCGATAGAACATCATTGCGAGACAGAGGCTCCAGAAAGGTACAGAGTGCGTTTGAGTTATCAGATGATGAGATGCTTTCAATTAAGGAGCTAGCCTCAGGACTAATTGGGGTTGATTTTAGTAGCAAGACAGGTGTAGAGCTTATTGATAGATGGTATAATGCAGCATTAGCGCTTGATCCGTTTTTATCTCCAAGGCCGGAGCAGTCTGCGCTTGCTGCCATTCTGTATAAAATGGATCTTCAACCAACTTGTTCTTTTTATGAAATTGCAGCCATAGATGCTAATTATAAATTGCCAAAACATTTTTTTTTATTTGGATTATTAAATGATTAAATTATTTCTCTCAATTTCTTTGCTTTTTTCCTTTTTAGATCTTTGCGCTATGAAGATCGACCGCGTGATTCTTGCTTCAGATGACAATCCTGAATATCTTCAGTTTTGGCCTCTTGTTGCAAAAGCTTGGGAGCAGCTTATTGGCGTAAAGCCGACGCTTTTTTTAATTGCGGATGAGAGTGTGGAGGTTGATACAACGGTTGGTGAAGTTATTAGGTTTCTGCCAATACCGGGAATGAAGACCTCCTATCAAGCGCAAGTTATTAGGATTATTGCACCTGCTTTTTTTGAAGATGAGATCTCAATTATTTCAGATATTGATACTTTGCCGATCAATCGAAATTATTTTATTAAATCAGTCTCATCTGTTCTGGATGACTGTCATGCTGTTTATAGAAATAATTATGATAAGGATGGGCTTCGCTATCCCTTGTGTTATCATGCAGTAAAGGGAAGTGTTTGCAGAGAGGTCTTTGGACTTGATTACATTGATCAGAGTGTAGTTCGTGAGAAATTAATTGAATGGGAGGCTTATGGGTTTGGCTGGCAGACTGATGAGCTGGTGTTAACAGCTGCATTAAAAAAATGGAATATAAAATCAGGAAGAGTTGTCTTATTAAATCTAGGTCCAGGAAGACATATTGATAAAATTGATTGGCAATACGATAAGGATAAGGTTGTTTCAAAATATGTTGGAGCTCATTTACCGCGTCCTTTTAATCGGCATAAAAAAAGGATTATGCGCCTTGTTAAAGATTTAGGGATAAATTATACTGTAGAGACTAGTTTTTGAAGGGGATGAGAGTATGTTTGGTTCGTTAACGAAAAAATTTCAAGAATTGTCTATTGCGCTCTCTCGCGAGAAAGTGCTGACTGAAAAAAATATTGCTGATGCTGCCCGGGATGTAAGGCTTGCGCTATTAGATGCCGACGTTGGTTATAGTATAGTAAGCGATTTTGTTAGAAAAGTTAAAGAAAAAGCTATTGGTTCAGAGACGGTTAAAGGGGTGACTGCCGGTGATCAGTTCATAAAGGTTGTTCATGAAGAACTTGTTATACTAATGGGGACTGAAGAGAGTGCTTTGCAGTTAAAAAAACCAATGGCAAAAATTCTCTTATGTGGTTTGCAAGGTTCTGGAAAGACGACTCATGCTGCCAAGCTGGCTAAGATGCTAAAGGAAAAGTTTTCAAAAAAACCCTTGCTTGTTGCTCTTGATTTACAAAGGCCGGCAGCTATTTTACAGTTAGAGACTTTAGGTAAAACTATTGGTGTTCCTGTTTTTTCAATCCCGGGCGAGAAAAATCCGATTGTTGTAGCAAAAGAAGCGCTAAAGCAGACGGAATATGATCTATTAATTTTTGATACAGCTGGAAGGTTACATGTTGATGAGGAGCTTATGGATGAGCTTGTGCAGGTCAAAAAAATAGTTGATCCGGATGAGGTTTTATTCATTGCTAATAGCGCTTCAGGGCAGGATGCTGTTAAAATTGCTAAAGAATTTGATGGAAAAATAGGTATTACCGGTTCGATTTTAACAATGCTTGATGGTTCAACAAGAGCCGGAGCCGCCTTATCGATTCGTGAAATTACTGGAAAGCCTCTGCTTTTTGAAGGAGTAGGGGAGAAAGTAGGTGATTTTAGAGTGTTTAATCCAATTTCCATGGCGGATCGAATTCTTGGAATGGGTGACATTATTAATCTTGTTAGAAAAGCAGAAGATGCTTTTAATCAAGAAGAAAGCGAAGATTTAGAGAAAAAACTCCGTAAATCGACATTCACATTTGATGATTACTTGAAGCAGATGAAGGCGATTAGAAAAATGGGGTCTATTAAAGGTTTATTGAAAATGATGCCAGGTATAGGGGACTTACCAGATCTGGATCAGTCTGAAAAAGAATTTGCTAGAATCGAGGCGATGATTTTATCAATGACTGCCGGTGAGAGAGTTGGTAAGGATGAACTTGTTCCATCTAGAAGACGCCGAATCGCAAAAGGGAGCGGCACTACCATGGATGATGTCAACAAACTTATTAAGGGATTCAAGGAACTTCTTAAATTTGCTAAGCACTTGCCC
>CAMBTZ010000105.1 GCA_945870925.1 Chlamydia trachomatis
ACTGCAGGCAGATCGAGATTAAATCTTACAGCGCTGAATTCAAAAAATATCGATTACATAGTCAATTCAATAGCAAAAGTTGTATGAAAAAAAGATATGCGTCCTATTTTATTTTAGCTGCTTTCTTATTTGTTCTTTTGAACCTTCCAATGCCCTTTGTAAATAAACTTAGAGGTAGAGTTCTCTTTGCGAACGGGAGATTTTCTAATAAAAGACTTTTAGATGGTGAGGGAGAGCTTTTACAGCTAAAGATCGAAAATAAAAAGTTAAAAGATGATTTGGAAGAGGTCCGGAATTGGATAGTTGCCGAAGATCGTGTTGAGACACATGTAAAACGGATTGAAGATCTCATAGAGACAAAGTCATACTCTAAATTTTATCAAAGGCGTATTCGAGATCTCCTTACCCTTTTACAAAAAGAGGTCTATTCTGTTGAAGCAAAAGTTATTTTTAGAGATCTTGGTTTTTGGAGTAGCGGCTTTTGGATTGATAGAGGCGAAAAAGAAAATCGAGATTTAAATACTAAGATAATTGCAAAAAATAGCCCTGTTCTTTTTGGGGATTCACTTATTGGGGTAGTAGAAATAGTAGAAGAAAAAAGATCTTATGTAAGGCTTATCACTGATTCATCCCTTACGCCTGCTGTTCGTGCAATTCGTGGAGGGGAACAAAATTATTTGCTTGTACAAGGTATAACTCTTCTAGAAGAAGAACTTCACTTTCAAGAACAATTAGATACAACTGTATTGGTTCAAGAACTTGCTCTTGTGAAAAAATCGCTAATAGAGAGCGGGGAAGCGCTCTACCTTGCAAAAGGAGAACTTCGTGGATCCAGCTATCCACTTTGGCGCAGTCGTAGTCCTGTTCTGAAAGGGGTCGGATTCAATTATGAATTTTCTGATGAGGAAAATGTTGCTCACACTATACATGACAAGTTAAAAAATCCCCTTCTACAAGTAGGTGATCTTCTTATCACAAGTGGGCTTGATGGTCTATTTCCAGCAGGACTTTATGTAGCGACAGTTTCAAAAATTTTCCCTCTAAAAGAAGGTGATTTTGCCTACGAAATTGAAGCGCTTCTTACAGCAGGTAACCTTGATCATATCACTCACGTTCAGATCTATCCACCAACTATAGTTCTCTAATTTACTTAGTAAGGTGTTTAGATAGAAATCCTGCAAGTTTCATCATATCGATGGCCTCTTTGCCAATTACTTTGACAAGGAGTTTATCGGGGACAATTTTACGTTTGTTTGCAGGGTCTTGAAGATCTTTTTCTTTGATATAGATCCACAATTTTTTGGTAGCATCTCCACGGCTTAAGGGCTCATCGCCGATAATGGCGCTAAGTTCTTTTGAAGGTTTTAACAGAGTGTTTCGACCTCTTGGTGCCCCTTTTGCGGGTTTGATATATTCTGTACGTGCGTAATTTGTGTATTTTGATTCAAGTTCACTGATGTCATTAACTATAACATTGCATTCAGGGTAAGTTGAGCAAGAGTAGAAGGTTTTTCCGAATCTTGAGCGCCTTTTCATAATTTGACCGGGACAGCCGATTGCAGGACATTTTGGTAGATCTTCATTTGCAGCTTCTCCCTTTCTCGGTATATTCACAATACCCTTACATTCAGGATATTTTGTACATCCCAGAAAGTGTCCAAATCTACTTTTGCGAACTTTCATTTCACCTTTACAGATTGGGCATTCTTGCTCCCAATTGAAATCTTCAGCAAAATCAGCTTTGTTAAATGTGGTATCTTCAATGGGGGCTGTGTATTTACAATCAGGGTATTTACTACATCCAAGAAAATATTTGTCTCCGGCCCAAACTTTTTCTACGGGGGATCCGCAATCAGGGCATATTAGGTCAGTTGCAATGCGAGGTACTCTAGCCTCTTTTTCTGCAAGTAGGACAGCTGGATAAAAATCGTCCCAGAACTCTTTAAGAAATGCTTTCCAATCGATATCTGTTTCAGCAATTTTATCGAGATCATTTTCCATTTGTGCTGTAAATTTGATATCCATGATCTTAGGAAAGTTCTCTTCAAGCATTTGGCAAATAATTCTTCCAAGTTCAGTAGGCTTTAGTGCCCCTTTTTCTTTGACTGTGTACGATCTACTTACAATTTTTTGCATGATACTTGTGTAAGTTGAAGGTCTTCCAATCCCTGACTTTTCAAGTTCTTTGATTAATGAGGCTTCGGTGAATCGAGCGGGTGGTTTTGTAAATGATTGCGTTGCAAATGAATCAACTAAATCTAGGGATTCACCCTCTTTTAGATCGGGAAGGTGCTTCTCTTCATCTTCCTTTTCTTCATCATCGCTATCTTGCATCTCTTTATAGAGAGCAAGAAATCCGGGAAATTTTAAGTGGGAACCTGTTGCTCTGAGAGTCAGGCCATTATCTGTTTCAATATCGGATGAGATAGTGTCGTAGATGGCATTTGTCATTTGAGATGCTATAAATCTTTGCCATATAAGGAGATATAATTTCTTTTGATCGCTTGTAAGGTGCGCTTCAATTTGTTCCGGAGATCTTAGAGCGTTTGTTGGCCTAATTGCTTCGTGAGCATCTTGCGCGCTTTTCTTAGAAGCATATGCATTGGGTTTTTCAGGAAGATGCTTTTTCCCAAATTTTTTATTAATGTATTCGCGTGCGTGCTCGATAGCTTCAGGTGAGGCTCTAACTGAATCGGTTCGCATATAGGTAATTAAACCTTCCGTATCATCCTTTCCAAGATCGACCCCTTCATAGAGGCTTTGTGCAATTTGCATTGTTCTAGAGGCTGAAAAACCAAAATGACGAGCAGCTTCCTGCTGTAGAGTAGAGGTAATAAAAGGAGGTGCCGGTGATCTTTTTTTCTCTTTCTTTTGAACAATCGAGATTTTATATTTTGCTTTTTCTAATTTAGCTTTAATTTCTAATGCTTTCTTTTCATTTGCAATTAGATATACTTTTTTCCCCTCAATTTTTTCTTTCTCTACCTTGACGCCATCAACAAGATGTAGGTGAGCTTCAAATTTCAGAGTAACTTTCTTCTGCTTAAGGTAAGATCCTAAATTCCAATATTCTACAGGATTGAAAGCATCAATTGATCGCTCTCTATCAACAATAAGTTTTAAAGCTACTGACTGAACTCTGCCTGCAGAGAGTGAACCGGTTTGTCCTTTTCGAGGAATTTTTTTGTGGAGCATTGGGGAGATTTTATAGCCCACCATACGATCTAAAAGTCGTCTTGCCTGCTGTGCATCTACAAGATTTTCATCGATATCTCTTGGATGTTTTAAAGCTTCGGCAACTGCATCTTTTGTAAATTCATTAAATGTAACTCTTTTGTATTTAGTTTCTTTTGGAAGGAATGAGGCTATGTGCCAAGCTATGGCCTCACCTTCACGGTCGGGATCGGGAGAGAGATAGACAAGGTCAACATTCTTAGCAGCTGCCTTTATCTTTTTAACAACTTCTTCTTTCCCGGATAGAATTTCATATTCCGGAGTAAACTTATTCTCTACATCAATTCCAAATTTTTTGCTTGGCAGGTCACGGACGTGACCAATAGAAGATTCAAATGAATAATCTTTGCCCAGAAATTTCTTTAAGGTTTTGATTTTTGTCGGAGATTCGACAATGATTAGTATTTTACCCACAGATATGACCTAATTTAGTAACCCTTTTATTAATCTATAATTGTTAATTTTCCAAGAAATAATATTTTGTGCCCATATAAACGGATTAAAGCAAAGGTTTTGCAATTAAAGATAGGCGGATAGACTAATTTATGACAAGTAAATTTACTAAGAGCTAAATAGAGGGCATAAAGAGTAAGGTTGTCTCTGAAAGACTTTTCTCTTTAATACATAATGATTTAATAAGTTCTTCTAAGTGTTCTTCGGGATCCAGGCTATTTAAAACGAAAGTTTTTTGGAAGATGTTAAAAAACGAATTAGTAAACAGTTCAGGTGATTTTAGAGCATTATCTAAAGAGAGAGCTCCTATTGATTCTTTCAGTTTAATAGATTCTATGTGGGCTTGTGATTCTTTTAAGATAAAGTTTACAGAGCCTGTAAGTTCTAATTCTCTTATACAAATGGAAAGATCGATAGGGCGATTGATTTGAAAATCATCTGATGCTAAGGCAATATAAGGGGAAGCGTTTTTGTGTTTAGATGAATTTTGAATGACTGTATCTAAAGAATATTCTGAAACAGATGCAAAAGAAATAGAGGGATAGGAGTGAATTAGCTGTTCATAGGCTTTTTGCTCAGAGGGAGTGGAGGCTTTGTAGAGCACGTGTATTGAGTTTAGAAAAGATATATGTGAATAACCATTTCTTAAGGAATTTGAGAGATCTAAGGGTGATTCGTTTGAAAGTATAATTAGATCAATTGGACATTTCATTGCATGAGATCTAAGATCTCGAGGGTTAAATGTTACATCCAAAGGTTTGTATTTTTCTTTGGTTTTAAGATATCTCATCAATTTTACTTGAAGGCTTTCAATGACATTGTTTTCTCTAATCGGATTGCTATCATTAATAATATAGAGCACTTCCGGGATAAAAAGAGAGTGAGTAGGAGCCATTTCAATCATGGGAATCATAAAGGCAAAATCATCGGCAGAGGGAAGAAATTTCCCTTGATAGAGAAGGTCTTTAAGTTTGATTTTTTTAAAAAGACCAGCATAGAACGTTCTCAACATGCTAATATTAAAAGGCACGTCTCTAATTCTGTTTTTAAGTAGATCGCTATCTTTAAGGCAAGAGCCGTCTTTTGTCTCATATTTTGGGTGATTGATTGCTGAACCATAAGTGAGCCAAATATCAGGATTTTGATAATAATGATTGAGCTCTTTTAATACATTTTCATGTGCAAGCCAGTCATCCCCATCTAAGC
>CAMBTZ010000106.1 GCA_945870925.1 Chlamydia trachomatis
TTTAGAAAAAAGCTCCCTAGATATAATTAAAACAACCCCGGCTTCTTCTTTAGCTAATGAAATTTTATACTCACCTGAAAACAAAAAAATTCGAGATCTTTTTCAGGAGATGCGGACAAAAAAAATTCACGCAGCCATAGTAGTCAATGAATATGGAGGCACAGAAGGTTTAATCACAATTGAAGACATCTTAGAAGAGCTTGTCGGCGGAGAGATTCAAGATGAGCACGACGAAGGTGAGGAGATCCTCTATAAAGAGACTTTAGATAAGAGCTGGATCGTTGATGCGACAATGAGCATCATCGATGTAGAAAAAGAGTTAGGAACAAGACTTCCTCACGGCCCTGAATATGAAACAATTGCGGGTTTTATTTCACTCCAAGCCGGATGTATTCCAAAACCAGGAACCATCATTCACGGGGAGCATTTTCACATTGAAGTACTAAAAAGTGACGAGCGTCAAATTTTAGAAGTAAAAATCACCCCTGAAAAGAGGGAAACTCTCGATTTGTAATAGAGGGTTTGATATAATTTCTCAAAAAGGATTTTTGTATGGCCAGATCAATTTGCACTGTAGAACCAGGTGTTGCTAGAGCCGGAGAAGTTGGCACATGGAAATTTGTCTTCGTTTCTCCTACCCACCTTCCCGCTAACACTTGTTTAAGATTTGATCCGCTCTCTCAAGGAAAGCCGGGCGAATGGCAATTACCTGAAGCTAGTTCAAAAGCTAAGGGCAACTCTATCTGGCTCTCCCTTCCAAACGGAAAACCTATTTATCCAAAGCCTGTTGAAGCTGAAAAAGGACAACTCTTTTATGATTTCTGTCTTCCTGAAGAAGTTTCACATGGTGAAAAACTGACTATAGTAGTTGGTGCTCCTGGCCAAAAGCAGGGACCGGGAACTTTATCACAATCATTTACACAAAGAAGAAAACCGTTCCATCTATATGTCGACCCTAAAGGAAAAAATGATTTTAGAGATAAGGATCCCGAAGTTTTTTCTTTAGACGTAAGAGGTAATAAATTAACCAATATCCGAATTATCACACCTTCTGTTGTTTTTAAGAACACTCGTTTTGATGTGTTTCTTAGATTTGAAGATTCATTCGGTAATTTAACCGGGAATGCTCCAGAAGGGACATTAATTGAGTTGTCCTACGAGCATTTAAGAGAGAATCTTCAATGGAAACTTTTTGTTCCTGAGACAGGATTTTTAACTCTTCCAAACCTCTACTTTAATGACCCAGGGACCTATCACCTTAAGCTTACCAATCTATTGACAAAGGAGACTTTTATGTCCCCTCCAATACATTGTTTTCAAGAAGCCGGTGATCATCTCTATTGGGGAAGTCTACACAGCAATTCTTCACGTTTTGAAACCTCCGATGAGATCGAAGCTTCTCTCCGTTATTTTAGAGATGATAAAGCCTACCAATTTTATGCTACTGCATTAGACGAGTCTGAAGAATCTACAACAAACGAAGACTGGAAACTTGTATCTAATCAGGTTGCAGAATGTAATGAGGAAGAACGTTTCGTCACAATGCTAGGATTTCAATGGGTCGGAGAAACCTCTGAAGAAGGATGCAGACATATTGTTTATGCTAAAGACAACAAGCCTCTTCTCAGAAAAAAAGATGCTAAGTCAAGCTCATTAAAGAAAATATATAGTCATCACTCCCCAAAAGAGCTTCTTTCTATCCCTTGTTTTACAATGGCAAAAGGATATTCATATGATTTTGATAAATTTAACCCTGAATTTGAAAGGGTCGTTGAAATCTATAATTCTTTTGGCTCCTCCGAGTGCACTAAAAAGCAAGGCAATCCAAGACCAATTCAAGCAATAACCCGAAAAGGAATTTCTGAATCAGACGAAGGATCCATAAGAAACGCTTTAAATAATGGCTTCCGATTTGGTTTTATCGCAGGCGGTTTAGATAACAAAGGTATTTACAAAGATATCGATGAAGAATCTCAAACAATTTATAGCCAAGGCGCTACAGCAATTCTAACCCCTGAATATTCTAGAGACTCTCTTTTTCAAGCGCTTTATAACCGTAAATGTTACGCCACTACAGGTGCTCGAATTATTCTCTATTTTAGCATTGCTAAATCTCCAATGGGAACTGAGCTTAATTCTAAAGACAAGCCTGGTCTTCTTTACAACCGTTATATTGAAGGTTTTGTAGCTGGCACTACTCCGCTAGAAGAAGTTGCTATTTTCAGAAATGGCGTCCTTCTAAAAGCATTTAATGATCAGCCTGAGACATTCAAGTTTGAATATTTTGATGACGAACCTCTTGAAAAAGCAATTCTTACTCCTGATTTAGAGAAACCATTTACATACTATTATATTCGTGTAACTCAAAAAGATGGTCATATTGCATGGGGTACGCCTATTTGGATTGATTACGTTCCTGAAGAAAAGAAAAAGATCCGCAAAAAATAGTCTAGGCTGTATACCTCAGATCATGAGATCTTTCTTTTTTTTAATCTTATTTGGGTTTTCCCTCCTTTGCGGAGCAGAAAGCCCAACTCCAGATAGAAGACATATACTTTACTTAATGTCTATTCGTGAAGTCGGTCAAGCAATTGATGAATACCTTCAAATTTATAAAATAGAGAAAAAACATGATTTTGAAGTGCTTGAGCAAATTTGCCTTACCCTTCTTGAAATTGGAAGCACAAGCCCAAATCCAGATGATCAACTTCTAACTCTTTTTGGTATCTCTCTTTCGGGATCAAGCAATACATTTCTTACTTTTCTTGACACAGCTATACGAAGTCCTTACCCTGAGGTTCAAGCAGCTGCCCTTCAAATATTAAGCCAACAACATGAAGACAAAAGCAATGAAATTATCTCCATCGGATTAAGATCGAGTTTTTTGCAAATTCGTTTTGAAACCCTTTTTTATCTCATCCATAGAAAAACATACAACTCACTTGGGCAAGTTGAATCTCTCATAAATCTTCTTCCCCCTCAAGCCAAACCTCTTTTTGTCGAACTTTATGCAATCCATGGATCCTTTGAAGCAATTCAAATATTAAAACAGCTTATAAACGATCCTGACCCGAATGTTAGAATTACAGCCATTTTATATTCAGCTCTTTATCAAAGAGATGACCTCTTACCAAATATTAGATCTACACTCACCCACAGCGACTGTCTTATAAAAGAGGCTGCCTGCTTTGCAATCGGTCATTTAAAGGACTTAAACTCAAGCGACACACTAAAAAGAATTGCAGCAACATCGCATTTTCCCGAGACAAAATTAGCAGCCCTTATCTCATTAATTCGATTGGGGCATACCGAAGCTAGCCTCGAGATCTTTCAAATGGCAAAAAATGGCAATCTCTTTGCGATCCACCTTCTTGGAGAAATTCCAGATAGCGATTCTATTCTTGAAGAATTGCTTTTAAGTAAGGATTCCGGAGTTACACTCAACGCTACAGTTGCTCTTTTATCTAGAAAAAATCCTAAAGTTTTCTCACATCTTATCGAGCTTTTGCAAACAAATATTGATGTATCAGGATTTACCCCATTCTCCTCACCTGGTCATGCTCTAATTGCATGGAAACGGGTATCTCGAAGCGCTTTAAAAGACCCTGATCAAAAAAACCAATTAAAGGCAGTATCCCTTCATTTTCAAGAAGATTTGCTAGCAAAAGCGCTAGAACTTCCGGGAAAAACATTTCTTCAAATCGCAAAAACACTTATGCAAAGTAAGCAAACAAAGCTCCTGCCACTTCTAATAAAACTTCTAGAAAATGAAGGAAGCGATGAAACAAAAAACCTACTTATCGAAAAAGCCTACGCAATCGAAAACCCTCTACTTAGAAGTTATTGCAAATTAGCTCTCTATAGAATGCATATTAATGATTTTTATCGGAACGAATTTTTAAAATGGCTTGCCCACCAAAAAACCACCCGTATGATTGAATTTCGTCCTATGCTAGAAGAAGGTGGAAAGATTGGTAAACACAAAGGCGACTACTCCCTTTCTCCAGAAGAAATCAGCGGTCTTTTCATCGAATCCTTCAATGCTCTTGCTGCAAATCACGATCCGGAAGGGATTGAATTTCTTCTAGAATCGCTGCGCGACGGTCACGCCAAAAACCGTTTTGCCTTCGCAGGCCTCCTTCTCAAATCCATCCACTAAATTTTTCTAGTTTTGCAATTCGTACTAGAGATATAATCTTTTTTCTTATGCGCAGAAATTGGATTCTTTCACTCCTTTTTTTAACTTCAATTATCTCTGAAGAGATTAAAGTTGACGTCACTGATCCTGTCTATAAAGATGGTGTTTTATCTTCTGATAAAGGTGGTGTTATACAATCAAGTAAAATGCGTGTCCAAGCTCAAAATCTCGAACTTAAAGAGGTTGATGGCGCTAAGATTATGACAGCAAAAGAGAATCTTTTTCTCATTTATGGGAAACGATTTTTTGTTGGTGATTCATTTACTTATAATTTTGCAACAAAACAGGGAGTCCTTGAAAATGGCATTTGCAGCACCGAAGGTGTTTTTGTTGATGGTCAGAGAATTATCTTTAATGGAGATGGGACTCTCTCTATGGATAAGGCTCTTTTAACGACATCAGAAGATAGAGATTCTCCTTTTTCAATTCAGGCAAAAAATGTAAGTATGGATGAGGAGTATAAAGTCAAAGCAAAAGGGATCACCGTCTCTGCATTTGACACTCCTGTTCTCTACATACCTTCCTATTCAAGAATTATGAATAAAAAATTCCAACTCGATCCGGCAGTCTCTTATAGAGCCGTCTGGGAAAAGGGACAAGGGCCGCTTTTTTTAATGC
>CAMBTZ010000107.1 GCA_945870925.1 Chlamydia trachomatis
AAAAACAGAATTTAGGGCGTCGACGCTATCATGACAGGTGGAAGACGAAATCATGAGTGTTATAAAGCTAGATACTTATGGGCTCTACGTGGTCGAAGACCTCACACATGTACAGAAACTCTTTGCGCGGGAATCGGGAGATCCTGTGATTGACCATGAATAATAGTTCGTGGTCCGTATTGAAAATCTTTAAGGAGTACAGCAATAGTAAACGATCACAGGAAGTCGGACACACTCGTAGTAACATTTTCTTTTCCATAACGTTGAAGCCACCCTGATATTTGAACTGGACTCCATTGTTCTTTCAGTTTCCCGTCAATGTTATAAGCTATTTGAGCTGTGACATTTATATTTGGAGAGTTAAATTCTTCTGAATCTGGCTTGAATGAAAATGAAAGTGTAAAACGTTTGAAGATTTTTGGCTCTAATACATTTCAAATTAATACGTCAGAAAATATTTTTACTATTTTTTACGTCAGCTAAAAAATCCGATTGTTTATTTATTGCTTTTTTCCATAGGCTTTGCTCTGTCATGGAGTTATTTGGAGTTAAATTTATTTTTAGCAATTAGGATTTTTGCTTCAATTGTTTGACTATGTTTTTCTAGATGTGATAAGAGAACTTTGGTTCGCATATTTTTTTCAAATTCCTTTTTGTGCTTTTTTAGAAATTTCCAAAATAGTCCATCCCAAATATCTGTCCAATTTCCTCCTTTATAATCGCTCATTTTAGTTAAATAATTTGAGCTTGAAATATAAGGTTTTGTGGTCATCCTTCCCCCATTTGCATATTGACTCATTCCGTAAATGTTTGGGACCATTACCCAATCATAGGCATCTACAAAAAAAGTCATAAACCAACTGTAAACTTCATTAGGGTCAATTTCTAGTAGAAGAAAAAAATTACCTAATATCATTAAACGTTCAATGTGGTGACAATAGCCAGTTTTTAGTATTTTTTTTATGGTCTCATCAATAGGTTCGATTCCGGTTGAACCATCCCAAAAAGAGTCAGGTAGTTTTTTTGTGTGGTTAAAATGGTTTGAATTTCGATCTTTCGACCCATTTAGAAAATAGTTAGCTCTCATAAATTCTCGCCAACCAATGATTTGCCTAATGAAGCCTTCAGTTGAATTAAGGGGAATATTGTTTGTTTCAAATTCTTGAATTGTTTTGTCGATGACGTCGGTTACAGTTAAAATTCCAATATTGAGAATAGGTGATAAGACGCTATGAAAAAGAAAGGATTCATTTTGGGCAATTGCATCTTCATACACTCCAAATAGTTTTAGCCTTTCGCTTAAAAATTTGGATAGAGCAATTTTTGCTTCTTGAAAATTTGTTGGGTAATAAAAGGGATCGCCAGAACCGATAGAATTAGGAAAGTGTTTTGTTACGTATAATTTAGCTTCTTTTACAAATGTATTTTCTCTCGGAATATAGAGCGGAGGGATAATTTGTTTTTTTGGTAGTTTCTTACGATTTTCTGTATCGAAGCTAAATTTTTCCCCAAGAGGTTTTCCATTTATCATTAGTAAATTAAGTTTTTTTCTTTGATAGGCATAAAATGAGGCCATTGAATAACGATTCTTATTTAAAAAATATTCTTTAATTTCGTTGCGACTGCAAAAAAAAGCAGGAGATGGATACCATTTAAGATCAAAGTTATATTTTTTGGCAGCTTCTTCAAGATCATTTTCAAGCCACTGATCTTCAAAAGACGCTAAATGAATAGTTTTTATTCCGTCTGAGCTAATTCTTTTAAATATTTCGCCTCTTTGATTTGATAAAGAACTATCTAGGTAGTTAACTTCGAATTTGTATTCTTTTAAATAGCTTTCGTAACCTTTCATTGCAGCTCTTAAAAGAATAAGCTTTTGTTTGTGAAATGTTTGAACTTTAAAAAAAAGAAATTCTTCAACTAGATAAACGTTGCGATTTTTACTTAAAGCTGGGTGGTGTTCAAAAAGTTGATCAGGGAAGATTAAGGTAATTTCTTTCATTAATAAAAGAATAGCCGATTTCTTTTTAAATCAGCAAGTCCATCATTCACTTAAGGCGGCATACCTCTGATCTTGAGATTTATAGTCATTTGAATTTAAATTAAGACCGTGGCTTCAAGAGCATCTTCACCTTCTTACATGCCTGCATCGGATCTGTAATAACAGGGTCCTACTTCGGAACCAGTTTAGTGTGTCATAATCGGAAGCGTTCTTTTTGCCAGCAGTCTTATTTGAAAAACTATAATTGATTTCTAAAAATCAGGTTATAAAGGATTTGTTTTTAAATGAGCAAGGCCGCCATCTACAGAAATGATTTCGCCTGAAATCCAAGAACTTTCATTTGATAAGAGCCATGCAATTGAAAGTGCAATATCTTGTGGCATACCAATTCGGCCAAGGGGATGAAATTTAAGCGAATGTTTAAGGGCTTCTGGATTGTTTGTAATTGAGGAGGAGAGGGGAGTATTAGTAAGCCCCGGCGCTATCCCATTAATTCGAATACCACTTGTGCTATAGGATGCTGATGCAGATCTAATGAGTGCCTCAATCCCACCTTTTGCAGCAGAAATTGCCTCATGATGTGCCAGTCCAATTTTGGCAGCTCCCGATGATATTAAAACAATTGAGCCTTCTTTTTGAGGCTCCATAGCTTTTAATGCCTGTTTTAATATATAAAAAGAGCTTCCGAGGTTGGTTTTAATCACCTCTTCCCAAATTTTAGCGCTTGTTGCCTGTATTGGTTTTATGCAAAAAGAGCCGATACAATTTACAACACCATCAATTCTTTGAGATTGGGCAATGAGTTTGCTAAAAAACGACTCAATCTCTTCCTCTTTTGTTCCATCCACAACATAGTATTTTTGAGATAGCTTTATAGAAAGCTCTTTTAGTCTATCCTCGTTTCGTGAGCATAGTATAACTGTACAACCGCGATCACTTAAAATTTTTGCAAGCTCAGATCCAATCCCACCAGTTACTCCAAAAATAACAACAGTTTTTCCTTTCACTCTTATTTCACCTTGATTTTAAAATTTTAATCGAAATTTTGCCCAAATCCAATAGGAGATTTTAAATATTGGAGAAAAAAGAGGGGCTTGTAAAAATATTGCAAGAAACGGAAGATCTGTTCTTGCATAAATCTCAGAGAGTGTGTCAATTCCTTTAAGAATTTTTCCATCATAAGTTAATCCGTGTATTGATTTCATCGATTCATCAAAACTAAAAGCAGTTGTAATTTTTTCTAATTCGAGCTGAGAAGTGGGTGTTGCATAAACAATTGCTCCGGTTTGCTTCCGGTTTTTTAAATATTTCATCTCTTTTGAGCAAAAAGGGCATGAAGCATCGAAAAAAACTGTGATAGATTGATTCAGATTTTTCGGATTTGTGTAAAGCTCTTCTAGCTTAATCATTTTTCTATTGTATTGAAGAGCAAGTATTGTAAAAATTCCCCAAGAAAGAAAAATTCCAACGCAAGATGTTGTCGAACCTATAATAACTGCATGAAGTTTTTCTCCTGTTAAATAGGATAGACATGCTCCAAATCCGCCGAGAAAAAACGAAAGGCAGATGTTTTTATTTAGAAATGAAAGTGAGGAGTTAAGAGTGAGAGAAAAAACAGGGTAAAGAGTTAAGAGCCAAAAAGGTGGGAAATATTTCTGATTAAGATAGATCAGGGTTTGGGTTTGAAAAAAAATGGATTCTTGGATAAGGCCTAGAAAAAATATAAATATTGAAAGAGGGATACAAACAAGAAAACTTCTCCGGTCATATTTTGAAAAAAGCAAGAGTTGAGATAGAAAATAAATAGATGCCACTGTAGTAGGGATTAGGGTGAAGCCTTTACCTGCATAGCTAACAATAATGCACCAAGTTATTGAATATAAAACTCCATTTATTAAAGATATGGGAATTACTGAGGGTGTTTTTTCCGAATAAAATTTAAAATCAGGATGTTTTTTCATTTTATCTTCAAGTGGTTTTACTCCAGATATAAAAATTATTAAATAACTAATCAAAAGGGGACTAATGATAAAAAGAAATCCATAGGGGACAGACGCGCATATCAACCAAATTCCCCACCATTGAATTATTTCACCTAGATAATTAGGATGTCTTACATAGCTCCAAAGACCCGTCATTAGAAGTCTGTTTTTATTCGACTCTATTTTTTTAAACCTGGTTAGCTGGTAGTCGCTTAGTGTTTCTAATAAAAATCCGATAGACCAAATTAGAATGGGAATTAATGGAATTTCATTTGACGGGTGAGTTTGAATCCAAATAATTGGAAGTGCTACAAAAAAAAGTATTATTCCTTGCAAAAGAAAGACATAAAAAAATACTTGAGTTCTGGTTTTCCATTTGTCGTAACGAAAATCTTCTTTTCTATGTCTATTTCTTTGATAGATATGAACGCTTAATCTGATTGCCCAAAAAGATACTAATAAGCTTACAATTATGCTGGTATAACTAAATGGATTCAGTGAAAATGACGACCATGTAACAATAAGAAATCCAATTCCCCACAATGTATCAGCAATATCTTTTCGCTTTTTCCATAGGGAGAGGATAAAAGAAGCAATAATGAAACAAAAAAGAAAGAGAAATGGTATTAAAAACTTTTCCAATAAGATCCAAGCTTCAAACTTATTCCTGCAGTAGCAGCGGAGATGAAAGTTCCCCAAAAAAGATCATAAATAACAATTTTCAAGGGCCATCCTTGTAAGGTTGCAAGATTTGTTAAGTCATATGTTGCATACGAAACAAGGCCAAACAGCGCTCCATATAAAATAGCGCTCTTTATGGATGCACT
>CAMBTZ010000108.1 GCA_945870925.1 Chlamydia trachomatis
TACTACCCCCTCCAAGCATACTAGTATTTACCCGCTCCATAACATCCTCGTATAATTAGGAATTAATTATAACACATAATTATAATTATTATCACTAAAAACATCTATTTTTTAATTTAATTGAAAAAAATTAGTATATTATGCTATAATTGAACTATATATAATTATTATTGGAGATTTTATGGAAGCCTCATCGCCATTATTACCGTCACCTTCTGCAACGTCTATTGCAAATAGCACATGGATCGGGAACATTACCATGCCCGATGGGACGAAAAAAGGGGTATACATTGTCCTGCTAGACGAAAATCACGATCCTATGAATTTACCTTCAGATCAAACGTTAAAGCCCGAAACTTTAAAGGCGTGCACTAAAATTTTTCAAGAAATTATAAATTCAAATAAACAAAGTCCTAAAGCAGTAAAAAAAGTCACAGCGGGCGGGTTTTCCTATGGGGCGAATGAAGTTAAAAGTTTCAATAGAGACACTATTTCAAAATGGACCGAGTTCTTAAGTACTCTACTAGAAGACAGATCTTCTGATTGTACTGTATCAGCAGAATTAGATGAAACTATTCCTAAACTTGAAGATGATTAATAAGTTTGAGAACTACCGCAACCGCATGAACCTTTGGCATTTGGGTTACTAACCTTAAAGCCGGCTCCATTTAGACCGTCGTAATAATCTATTTCTGAACCGATAAGCCTAGCTGCAGAGTGCTTCTCGACATGGATCTGAACTCCGTGAGATTCATAGACCACATCGTCTTCTGTTGCTGCATCAGAGAAGTCAAGGACGTATTCAAAGCCACTACAGCCCCCTGGTTGATCGCCAAAGCGAAGAGCGAAGACATTTAAGTCATCTTCCTTACAAAGTGCTATAAACTTATCTGCGGCCCTTTTTGTAAGGCTTATAGTGTTGAGATCTGAGGTTTGCATAAGGATTTCATTCATAGAAATCATAAGTGATTCAATTTCAGTATCTTCCATTCCATGACCTAACATCCCAGCTTCGAGTGTCTCCCATGTAGCAGCTCCGCATCCAACACAGTGAAGACCCGCATTCGTCATCTCTTGAGCCAGTTTCTGGCTTTTTTCAGGCCATTTACCTAAAATCGTTGCAATTGTCATATCTCTTGTTATCATACTAAAATTTCACCTTTATTTTTCCGCAATTTTTAATTCTGCATTGGCATGCAAGTCTTTCACAACCCTCATCACCAAGAAAATCTCTCTCCTCAGGAGTAAACTCAGACAAGTGCTCCATTCCCTCTTCAACTTCAATCACACAAGTACCGCAAAGCCCCTCTTCACAAGCAAACGGAATACCAGCTTCCTCGCAA
Source organism: Chlamydia trachomatis (assembly GCA_945870925.1). Classification (GTDB taxonomy): domain Bacteria; phylum Chlamydiota; class Chlamydiia; order Chlamydiales; family 2-12-FULL-49-11; genus VGMD01. The sequence continues at coordinate 1,344 of CAMBTZ010000108.1, forward strand.
CACTCTTTGATCGATTCGCCTTCAGGCACCTCGCTTTCTTCATCATCATTAAAAATAATCTTCGCCATAGCACTATATTATGTCCCAACATTGCTTTTTTTGAAAAGAAAAAACTTTCCCCTTTAATTGCCTTTAAACGGATTTTTATCTTCCACCTCTCTTAAGAACTCTTCAATTGTATTTTTTAAAGTAGTTACCCCATTAGAAAACCCACTCTTACAAAGCAAATCATTTAATTGACTAATTTCAGTCTCAAGCAGGTCCATCTGGCTCTCTAACCCTGCAATTTGAGCCTTTAACTTCTCATCATGACTCTCCATTTGTTCAACCCCACAATTAATTACATCATAATTATACCAAAAAAGATCAAACTATACAAACAAACTATTTGAAAAAATAGTTTATATATGGAGGGACTTGTCAATATAGACTTCATGGAGAGCTTCTGAAAGAGTTGGATGAGCAAAACAGATATTTTTTAGATCATCAAGTGTGAGCTTTTGAGCTATCGCAGTTGCTGGCTGGCAGATGAGTTCTGATGCATTTGGGGCTAAGATGTGAGCTCCAAGCAAATGCCGGCGATCTTTGTGCGAGAGAATTTTGATAAAGCAGGGATCATCACCTGAATTTGCTTGGTAGCGTGAATTGCCGACAAATGGAAAGTTTGTAACTTTATAGGGAATCTCTTTTTCTACAAGTTCTTTTTCGGAAAATCCTACGGTTGCAATTTCAGGATAGGCATAGACAACATTAGGAATGGCTGCGTAATCAACGTGGGCAGACTTTCCGCTTAGGTATTCAATAAGAGCAACCCCTTCTTTAGAACCTTTATGAGCAAGCATGGGCCCTCCAGCAACATCCCCTATGGCAAACACATTTGATGAGCTTGTTTTAAAATTTTGATCAATTTTGATAAAGCCTTTTTGCGTTAATTCTAAATCAAAGGCTTTTGCATAGGGCTTTCGACCGATAGAAATTAGACAGACATCTCCTGAAAACTTTTTTCCGTCTTCTGCGTTTAGTGTTATACCTTTATCTGATTTTTCCGCAGCAACTACCTTTGTATTAAGATTGAATGTCATCCCTTGTTTTTCAAGAATTTTCTGAAAAGCTTTTGAAAGATCTATATCAAATTCAGGGATAATTCGATCCATAAATTCAATCACTTCAACTTCCGATCCAAGCCTTCTATAGACTGATCCGAGCTCAAGGCCTATTACACCTCCACCCACAACTATCATTTTTTTAGGAATTTCTTTTAAGGCAAGAGCACCTGTAGATGAAAGGACAATTTTTTCATCAAAGGGTAAAAAAGGGAGGGGAATAGCTTCTGAACCTGTAGCAACTATTATATATTTAGCCTCTAAAACTTTTCCTTCGACTTCTAGGGTGTTTTTGTTTTTAATAACAGCCGTTCCGCGAATATACTCAACCCCATTTTTCTTAAACAGGTAAGCTATTCCACCAGTTAATTTCTGAACAATTCTCTCCTTTTGATTCATTAACGGGATTAAATTGAATGTTTTAGGCGCGCTTAGACCAAGCACATCACCCTCTTTATGAACATGATACAAAAGCTCAGTGGCATGCAATAGCGCCTTTGAAGGTATACACCCGACATTTAGGCAGGTTCCACCGAGAACTTTATCTCTTTCAACACATGCTGTCTTAAAACCCATCTGCGCAGATTTTATTGCCGCAACATAACCTGCCGGCCCTGATCCAATTACAACTACATCATACATATACACCTATTCCGTAAGGATAAATTTAGTTGGGTCTTCAAGCATCTGTTTAACATGCACAAGAAATGAGACCGACTCTTTTCCATCGATGATGCGATGATCATAACTTAGAGCAAGATACATAATAGGCCGAATAACAACTTGCCCATTATGCGCGATAGGACGGTCAACAATATTGTGCATCCCCAGAATGGCGCTTTGCGGGGGATTTAAAATCGGTGTTGAGAGCATAGAACCAAAAACTCCCCCATTTGTAATTGTGAAGGTCCCACCTGACATATCGCTAATTGTTAGTTTTCGGTCTCTTGCTTTGCCCGCAAGCTCGCCTACTGCTTTTGTAATCTCTATAAAAGAGAGTTTTTCGATATTTTTTATGACAGGAACGACAAGCCCCGTATCCGTGCTGACTGCTATTCCAATATGGTTATTTTCATTATAAACAATATCATCTCCATCGATGAATGAATTCAAAATAGGATATGCCTTTAGTGCCGAAATAGCTGCTTTAATGAAAAAAGGAAGATAAGTAAGTTTAACGCCATATTTCTTTAAAAAATCATCTTTTTCTCGGTTTCTGATCTCCACAATTGCAGAAAGATCCACTTCATTAAATGTGGTAAGCATTGCTGTCTCATTCTTTACCTGAACAAGTCTTTTGGCAATTGTTTTTCTAAGTTTTGACAAGGGCTCTCTTCTCTGAACAGAAATCGTAGCCGAAACAAGGGGCTGGGTTGGCATTTCGGGTTTTAAATCGTTTAAAAACTGATCCAGAGACCTGCGAACACCATCAGCTAAAACAACTGGTTCACTCACAAGCACTTTTGTTTCGGCTTTTTCATCTTTAAGCGCAGGAGCCCTCACCCCTTCTTCAATTGAGGAGACCTTAGCGCCGATCTTGAGAACATCTCCGACTTTTGCATGATGATGGACAACACCTGCGACAGGAGCTGTTACTTCGACAGAAGCTTTATCTGATTCCAGTTCAAAAATCGGGGCATCTAGCTCTGCATACCCCCCATCTTTTATAATATATTTTGATAAAGTTACTTCCGTGATCGATTCTCCGACTGCGGGCACTACTACATCTTTCATCCCAACGCCTCTTTAATGATAGCTTCTTGTTGATAGTGAAATAGCGCAGCAGATCCTGTATCTGGGACAGATATGCGCTCTCTACCTACATACTGAATTACTAGCTTCTCTGATATATAATCCCAGGCGCCTTGATTTTTCGGTTCTTCTTGAGCCCAGATGATCGTTTCAACTTTCTGATACCCTTTCAACACTTTATCCAAAAGCTCTTTTGGAAATGGATATAATTGTTCAATTCGGATGAGAGCAACCTGCTTATCTTTCTTCGCACTTTTAAGCTCGTAGTAAAACTTTCCTGTACAAAGAACAATTCTTTTCACATCTTTAGATGCTGTTTTATCGTCAATAATTGGCTCGAATTCACCTTCCTCTAAATCACTTAGTTTTGAAAATGAATCTGTTAATCTCAACATACTTTTAGGTGTAGGAATAATAAGAGGTCGTTTTTCAGGATTTAGAGCCTGCTTTCTTAAAATATGAAATAATTGTGCAGGTGTTGATGGGTAGACAACTTGCCAATTGTCCTGTCCTGAGAGCTCTAAAAACCTTTCAATTCTGCATGATGTATGCTCAGG
>CAMBTZ010000109.1 GCA_945870925.1 Chlamydia trachomatis
CTCTTGAAAAAATCTACCGATAAGTTTCTAATAGGATGAATGAGAATGGAATATGAAAAACTCAGCTTATTTAAAAAAACAACTTGTCTGAAATTCAACAACCTAGAACAATGTGTTCTAAACCATTAATTTTATTTTAACATAACGTAACAAGGAGTCAATATGGCAACAAGGACAAAAAAACAGTTAATTTCTAAAATAGCAACAAAAACAAATCATCACCCAAATGAAGTGCGTGTGATTGTTCAGTCGTTTCTTGATGCAATTACTGAGAGTCTTTCAACAGGCGATCGTTTAGAGTTTAGAGATTTTGGTGTTTTTGAAGTTGTCACACGTAAGCAAAAAATTGGAAGAAACCCAAAAAATGCATCTGTTGCAATCGTTATTCCTCAAAGACAAGCTGTTAAATTTACAGCAGGAAAAAAGATGCGCCACATTATCGAAAGCATAAATCAAAAATTAGCGGCTTCTACTCGATAAAAAATCAGAATTCAGTTAGCATGGAGGTACTGTTCAAGGTGCCTCTATGAATCTTACAACACACAAATTAGAAAATATCACCATTAATTATCAGGGAGACCATACAGGTCTTGGTTCAATTCAATTTGATGCCGTATCTGTTGTTTCGATGGGCCCCCATTATTTTCCGTTAGGAGAACTCTCTAGATTTGGAATTTATCGAGAAGGAGATGATTTTTCGGATGTGGAAGAGCGCAGAAACTCTATTTCCGGTTGGACTAAATTAATTGCAGGGGACAGATCATTTGGATCAGGTGCTACATGGCTTCATTTTGGAGTAGAAAAAGATTTAAATGAGATTAAGCTTAAAGCTGCCTTTGAAAATGGTAAAGGTGAAGATCCATTTGCATTTGTTTTTTTTGTAAAAGCACAAGAAATAAAAGTGTCTGAAAAAAGATATTTAAAGGGTAGTCTTACGACTTATCAAGGAACAAACGCCCCTTTAGAACTTTTTTCCGGAGAGGAAAAAGTTTTATTAGTTCCTCAATTTAAAGGTCCCATTCAAATTATTCCATTAGCAGGTGGAGAGTTTTTTTGGGGTGCAGATTTTCTAATTGCATATGAGATTCATGAGCTTGATCATAAATACTCATGGTCATTTATAAAAAGTGATTGATTTTGCAAATGCGCTCTTTTATGATCATAAAAAAAAGGGGATAGTCTTTTGTCTTTTCGTCGGGTGTTTATAGGGATTACAGTTTTGCTTTTTGCCGGAATAATGATTGCCGGTGTAATGAAGAAGAAACCTGTGCAAGAAGAATTAAGCGCTCATGTTGCGGCTCCTGCAAAACCAAAAGTTATTCTAGAGCAACCAAAAATAAGGGTTGAAGATGCTGTTCAAAGGGAGAGGCCTCTTAAAGAAGTAGATCGTATTAGACGTTTTTTTTCTAAAGGAATGGATAAACTTCCTATTGTTGAAACACTTACTTATACAAGTCGTGTTGATTGGTTAAAAGGTCGTCCTGCATGGATTGCCGATTATGCTACTCATTTTCAAACTTCAAGGCACTTTATTGCTAGAAGCCTAAATGGAAAACCTGATTATATTACTCAAAATATCACACCAGGGGACAAATTTAATGTTTTACGCCCTGATAAACAGATACAGTTTTATTTAATGGTCGATTTAAGTGCTTGCACTATGGATTTTTACTATCTCGATCTAGATAATAATGAAAGAGTTTTTTTGAAAACTTACTTCATAGGGGCGGGGAGACTAGACCCTTCATCCCCATCAGGAAGTTTGACTCCAACCGGTAAATATATGTTAGGCAGTAAAATTGCCGTTTATAAACCTGGCATGGAGCATTTTTTTCAGAATCGCAAAACTCATATGATAGAAATTTTTGGAACTAGGTGGCTTCCTTTTGAATTAGAGCTAGAAAACTGTACCGATAGTGCCAAAGGATATGGAATTCATGGGGTTCCTTGCAAGTATGACGTAGAAAAGAATATTTTAATCGAGGAAGAAAATGGCGTAGGTTGCTATAATAGTGACGGATGTTTGAGGCTTAGGTTATGCGACATAGAAGAAATATTTTCAATTGTCGTTACAAAGCCTACGATCGTAGAGATTGTTAAAAACAAGCATGACGTTGTTTTACCTATGTTAAAAGAGAATTTTTTAGGCGATGACAAGTTCTGATTTTAAAAAGTCCGAATACACACCGTGGGAGAGGGTCCAAATTTCTAGGCACCCTGAACGACCTCAAACTAGTGACTATATTCAAAATATGTGTGAAGGCTTCACCGAGCTTCATGGTGATAGACTTTTTGCTGATGATGGAGCTATTATCGGTGGAATTGGCTATATTAATGGGGAAAGATGTGTCATTATTGGCCAAGAGAAGGGGAAGGACACAGAGAGCAGGCTAAAGCGCAACTTTGGCATGCCGCATCCTGAGGGTTATCGTAAGGCTTTACGTTTAATGAGACTTGCTGAAAAATTTGAAATCCCTATTGTTACATTAATTGATACTGCGGGAGCTTTTCCGGGACTTGCAGCAGAAGAGCGTGGTCAAGGTTCTGCTATTGCAACAAATTTATTATCGATGGCTCAAGTAAGAGTTCCTATTATATGTATTTTAATAGGTGAAGGCTGTTCAGGTGGAGCGCTTGGGATTGGTGTTGGCGATGTTGTGGGAATGCTAGAACACTCTTATTATTCTGTTATTTCTCCTGAAGGTTGCGCCTCTATTCTCTGGAAGGATGCAAAAATGAATGCACATGCAGCAGAGGTGTTAAAAATTCATGCAGAAGATTTAATTGAATTTGGTGTCATTGATGAAATTATTATAGAGCCTGTAGGCGGAGCTCATCTTGATCCTGCTTTTACTTATGAAGCTGTAAAAGAGTTTATTAGCAAAAAAATAAAATCACTTTCAGCTCACTCAACATGTGAGCTTCTTGAAAATCGGTATCAAAAGTTCCGTGAAATAGGGGAATATGATACCATTTCCAGCACATGAAAATGTTATTAAAAGCTGCGTTTAGATCGGGTAGGCATTTTAAATGGCTCCTCTTCTCTTTTATTACCCTTTTTGGAGTGACAATAGCTAATCAGCTTGAGATGCTTACTATTGGCGTAATTATAAATAATGCCAGTTCTCAATCCGGCGAAAATCACTATCCAATTCATCATTTTCTAGATCAGATAAAATCGTATTTCCAATTTGGGGATCATAAGCTTGAAAAGGTCGCTATAGCTCTTCTTTTTGTTGCTACATTTAAGGCTCTATTTCTTTTTTTTAGTAGGTATACGACGAGAATTCTTGCGATAAAAATTAGTCGCGATTTAAGGCAACAATACTTTGAGCATATACAACACATGTCAATGAAGTTTTATCAAAAGTATAATATAGGTTCCCTTTCAACGCGCGTAGTAGGGGATGCAAGTCAGATTGCCCTGTCGATTAATGCTTGGATAATTAACTATCTTCACACTCCATTTACCGTTTGCACAACCCTATCTATCTGTTTCTATTTATCTTGGCAGCTTTCATTAATTATTTTTATAGGTGTTCCTCTTATAATTTTACCTGTTCGCCTTATCACAAGAAGGGTCAAGAAAATTACAAGGACTTTGCAAAAGAATCAGGAGCGATTTGCTTCAGTATTAATAGATTTTCTGGCAGGAATACAGACAGTAAAAATTTTTTCAATGGAAAAGTATACATGCAAGAAATATCAAGAACAAAATGATGATATGGAGCGTTTAGAGACTAAAACGACCCGTTATGACCTAATGACAAGACCTATCCTCCATTTTATAACAACTTTTTGCCTCGTAGTAATTTTATTTATTGGTCTTTATTGGATGAAGATCGAATTAGCGGAGCTTGTTGTTTTTTGTGGTCTCTTACACCTTTTCTATGAACCTATTCGAAAATTTGCAGATGAGAATGCGTGTGTTCAAAGGGGGGTTGTTGCGGCTGAAAGACTTTTTGAGGTGCTTAATATTGAGCCTGAGATTCTAGATGAGAAAGATGCAATTGAAATTAATTCATTTGAAGAGGAGTTGGCATTTGAAAATATTTGGTTTCGATATGAAAATGAGTGGGTTTTAAAAGGGGTCAGTTTCACTGTAAGAAAGGGGGAAACTGTTGCAATAGTCGGAGCGACAGGGTCTGGAAAGTCGACTATTTTACAGCTTATTCCAAGGCTATATGAAGTTGAGAGGGGACAAATCCTTCTTGATGGTAAGCCGCTTCAAAGATATACACAAAAATCTATCAGATCTCTAATTTCTTATGTTCCCCAAAAGCCATTTCTCTTTAATGACACAATTAGAGATAACATTGTCTATGGAAAAAAAGTTTCCGATAGTGAACTTGAAGCTGCCTCTATAAAGGCGTATGCTCATGAATTTATTAATGAACTTCCGCTTAAGTATGAAACTCATATTGCTGATATGGGAAAAAATCTTTCGGGAGGACAGCAACAACGTGTTGCTATTGCTCGTGCTCTTGTTAAAAAATCTCCAATTTTAATACTAGATGAAGCTACATCTTCTCTCGATGCCGTTTCAGAGCAAAAAATTAAAAAAGCAATAGTGGGCTTGCAAGGTGAGATGACCCAAATCATCGTAGCTCATAGACTTTCTACAATAGAACATGCAGACAAGATTATTTTTATTGAAAAAGGACAAAAACTTGGAGAAGGTTCGCGTGAAGCTCTTATTCAAAACTGCCCAGCCTTTCGTGCTATGTGGGAAGCCTCTTCCCTTGAAATTATAG
>CAMBTZ010000110.1 GCA_945870925.1 Chlamydia trachomatis
AATGTGATAGCTAAAAATTTACTTTTAAGACCTTTATGAAGATAGTACATAGGCCCGCCACACATCTCTCCATCAGGCCCTTGAACTCGATATTTAATCGCTAAAATTGCCTCTCCATACTTAGTAGCCATACCTAAAAGCGCAGCAATCCACATCCAAAAAAGCGATCCCAGTCCACCAACAGCTATTGCAGTTGCAACTCCCGTAATACTGCCAATGCCGATAGTGGCCGCTAGAGCTGTCATAAGCGCTTGAAAATGAGATATATCTCCTTCAGCTCCATTATCATGCTTAATAAACGCAAGCTTATGCGCATACCAAAGCCGTCTAAACTGTATCCCTCTTAGTCTAAAAGTAAGATAGAGACCCACAAACGTAATTAAGATAAGTAGAGGAGGACCCCATATCAAATCATTAATTCGATCCAACCAAAAAATAACTTGTTCCATGACAAATATTATACAGGATCAGACATATTTTCTCATAGGATGACCATATGGATAGGTATAAACATCAATATATTTTCCAATATTTTCTTCCCGCTCAAGCCATCTTCCTTCTATTAGGACTCGAGCTCTTCTTGATGCTTCTAAAAAAGTATCTTCCGTCTCAAGAGTTTCTCTAATTTTTTTTATCATATCCTCACCGCTTGAAAATTTAATAGGAGCAACAGAATATGTACACAAATCTTGGCAGGCGATTGGAAGACCTAATGCAGTTGCCTCAAGAAATTTCAAATCACTTTTACCTCGATTGAAATCATTTTCTTGAAGAGGTGCAATACACATATTGATTTCAAGTTTAGATAAAAACCTTGGATACTCATCTAAAGTCTTCCAAGGATAATACTCTATAATTCCCGCTTTTATGTGTTGACATAACGATCTTGGAAATGCTCCAACAAAAACCCATTTAAATTGATCTGCATTAGCCATGATCGCATCTTTTACATGCGTAAAATCATCAGGGATTTGCTCTCCCTTTGCAGGTACATGAAAATGAGAAGATGCACCTGCATATAAAATTCGTGGTTTTTTTTTATGCATTCTAAAATTTCGAATAAGAAGCTCTTCACTGAAATGATCCCCCAGCCAAAAAAGGGGGGCATAGTTTGGAATTACAGTAATATTTTTCTGATTCGTCTTATTTAAATAATAATCTCTTAAATAGGGGGTACTCACTGTCATCTCATCGCAAAGCTCGATGATCTCTTTAGCATAGAAACCCGCTTGTTTTATTTTTTCTTTAGCATCGTTATAATCAGGTATATCGTCCGGAAAAATAATATCATCAATATCGTAAATAAGCCGAAAATTCATCCTTTTTTTTAGCGCATGTAATTTTTTAAAAAATGTTAGTTGAAAGGGAGTTATCTGTCTTTGGACATGAATTGCTGTAGCAAAATTGTAATGCAAAAAATCTCTAATGAACATTTGACTATGACAAACTGTAGCTATTCCCTTCATATTCATCATCAACTGAGGCCAAAGCATTCGCCAAAAACCACATCCTGCATAATCAGCCGGATACTGAATTATATAAGGAACCTTTTTTTTTTCACTCATTCCTTACCTATATATTACAATTGAGATAAAGTATAAAAAAAAATAGCGTGAATTATGTTTTTTGAGTCTAAATTTCCCACACCGCAATCTCTTTTAGAGAAATTTCCTATCGATCAGGAATCAACTGACTTTGTATTGTCTTCAAGAAATAGTGCAATAGAAATTATTTCAGGAGAGTCTTCTAAATTAGCTATTCTTGTTGGTCCTTGTTCCATTCATAATTTTGATAGCGCTTTAATTTATGCAGAAAAATTAAAAAAACTGAGCAATTATGTGAAAGAGACCCTTTTTCTTGTAATGCGAGTCTATTGTGAAAAACCGAGAACTACGCTCGGTTGGAAAGGCTTCTTATACGATCCCTATTTAAATGGAACAGATGACCTTGCTAAAGGACTTGCTCTTGTAAGAAATCTATTTTTAGATCTTGCAAAACTTAAGATACCTACAGCTACCGAATTTTTAAATCCTCTATCTGTTCCTTTTTATCAAGATCTAGTTACTTGGGGTTTTATCGGCGCTCGAACAACTACATCACAAATTCATAGAGAACTCGGATCTTCCCTTTCCTTTCCCATTGGATTTAAAAACACCTTAGAAGGCAATCTCTCACTTCCAATAAATAGTATTATTTCAGCTAAAACATCCCACACTTTTTTAGGGATTAATAACAATGGGAACCTGACCACCCTTTCATCAAGCGGCAACCCTTTCTGCCATCTTGTTTTAAGAGGATCTGATCATACTACAAATTATGACAAAGAAAATTTAACTTATGCTATGAACCTTCAAAATGCTTCTGATATCTATCATCCTATTATGGTTGATTGCGCTCACGGAAATTCTGATAAAAATCACCTTCGCCAAAAAGAGATCTTTAATACGTTAATCGATCAGCATATTAATTACTCAACCCCACTTCTAGGCATTATGCTTGAAAGTTTTTTAGATTCAGGTAATCAATTATTTAAATTAGGCATTTCACCCTCACCTACACTTTCAATTACAGACCCATGCCTTGGGTGGTCTGAAACAGAAGAGCTCATCCTCTCCTGCCACGAAAAACTATTAGAAAAAAAGCTATGTGTTCACATGAAGACCTAACCGACTTAATATAAAACGAAAAAACAGAACGGGATGTTTTAATAAGGTTAAAGCAATTGTAAAGGGAGTAATTGATGTGATCTCCCTTTCAAAAGAGGGAATTTTTCTACAGGCATCCTCTATAAACTCATGAAATGGAGGCGGGATCTCTCTTGGAAGTCGATTTAAATCGTAATAAGCAACCCCGGCCACCTCTTCTCCGGAATAAAGTTTTCCCCCAACTGCTCTGCACTCATAAAGATAGACAGGCTTAATAAAAAAGCCACCTGAATATGTACCAACAAGCCTTACAACATCTGCCTTCAACCCAGTCTCTTCCCAAACTTCACGAACAATAGCCTCCTCACCCGATTCACCCTCTTCAATTCCACCACCCGGCAAAACCCAAACAGGAACATCCCTCCTTTTTATTAAAAGGACCTGATTTTCATTAAACATAATTCCAAGAACACTTTTTACAACCACTAAAATCCCCCATTTAGTAAAGTATATGTCATGAAAATGTTTTTTTGCAGCCTGCTTTTTCTACTAACCTCATGCGGCCACTATGTTAGTGTCTCAAAAGTTACTGTCGATAGATCAAATCTAGCGAGTACTTTCGTAAGAAGTCCCGACCCGGAACAAATAAGCCCACCTGCCGGCGAAAAACTCTATATTACCTGGACCCTTCCCCTTGCCATGCTACCCAAGGACCATGAGCTAATCCTATCTATCGTCTATAAAGACCTAACCGAAGAAAAAATAACCTACCCTCTTGAACATCGCATCGGAGTCATCTCCTTCCCTCTTGTAAATGAAAAATTTGAAAAAACCAAAGGTTTCTATGCCTACCAAGTCGCACTTCTAAACAAAGAACAAAAAGTGATCGACACATGGCAACACAGAATGTGGATCAAAATTTTAAAGTAACGTATTAGAAGCTATCTTAAAACTTGGAAAGAGCTGAATTTTGATTCACTATAGCATTTTGTGAGGATCGACCCATATATTGAAGTTGCTTTCGCTGACTAGATTTAGTGCGAGAGCGGCTTCTTTAAGTGTAAGATTCTTATTGTAGGCGTATTTGGCGATCTTGGCGGCGTTTTCGTAGCCGATATGCGGGTTGAGGGCTGTGACAAGCATGAGAGAGTTTTCTAGATACCATCTGATTTGTTCTAGGTTTGGCTTGATACCGATAAGACATTTATCAACGAAGTTGTTTGCGGCGTCTGATAAAAGTCTGATTGATTGGAGTAGGTTGTAAGCAACTACAGGCCTAAAGACATTGAGTTGAAGATGTCCTTGTGAACCAGCAATTCCGATCGTGACATCATTTCCCATTACTTGAACTGCTACTTGTGTCATCATTTCACATTGGGTTGGATTGACTTTTCCCGGCATGATCGATGAGCCTGGTTCATTTTCAGGGAGGGTTATTTCGCCAAAACCACATCTTGGTCCTGAGCTAAGCAGCCTGATATCATTTGCTATTTTCATATAGGTCACAGCAATTGTTCTAAGTGCGCCACTCAAAGTTACAAGTCCGTCCATAGTAGCTAGAGCTTCAAATTTATTAGGCGCTGTTTTAAAAGGAAATTCGGTCAATTCCGAAATTACTTCAGCAACTTTTACTGCATAGTCCGGGTGGGTATTTAATCCTGTACCAACAGCTGTTCCGCCAAGGGCAATTTCACTTGCATGAGGAAGAGCTGCTTCTAGATCTCGGATGCTGTTTTTAATTTGCGTTAAATAGGCAGAAAATTCCTGTCCAAGAGTAAGTGGAGTTGCATCCATCAAGTGAGTTCTGCCGCACTTAGCAATATCACTAAATTCATTAGCTTTAACAGCAAGAACTTCTGCAAAATATTTTAGAGCGGGAATAAGACTATTTTTTATAGCTAAACATACTGAGACAGAGATTGCTGTGGGGATCACATCGTTAGAGGATTGACTTTTATTGACATCGTCGTTTGGATGGATTGGATTTTGAGAGCCCACCTGAGTTCCTGCAATCAGATTTGCAATATTTGCTATTACTTCATTAACATTCATGTTTGTTTGAGTGCCCGAACCTGTTTGCCAAACAACTA
>CAMBTZ010000111.1 GCA_945870925.1 Chlamydia trachomatis
TTAGCAAGTCTTTGATAGCGATCTTCCTTTATTTCCTCAGTGATATGACCGTCAAGTTTTGCCGAATAGGACTCTTCTTCTCTTGAATATTTAAATATTCCTACGTTATCAAGCTTATATGTTCTAACAAAATCAAGAAGCTCTAAAAACTCTTCCTCAGTCTCCCCTGGAAAACCAACCATAAGAGATGTCCTGATCACAATTGAAGGGATCTGTTTTCGAAGAGTTGTCAAAATTGTCTCAATTTGATTTCTGTCGGTTTTTCGGTGCATCCGTTTTAATATGCGGTCGTTGATGTGCTGTAATGGCATATCAAGGTAAGGGCATATTTGAGGATTTTCTTTAATAATTTGAATGACACTCTCTGTAATTTCATCAGGGTAGAGATAGAGAAGCCTAATCCAATAATCGCCTTGAACTTTTACCATCTCTTTGAGAAGTGTTTCAAGAGCATTATCCTCGCCTCGATCTTTTCCAAAATCACCGAGATCTTGAGCGATTAAAATAACCTCTTTAACTCCTTCATTAATTAAAATAAGAAACTCACGCATTACTTGAGATACCGTTTTGCTAACAAGTTTACCCTTTATTAAAGGAATAATACAAAATGCACACCGTTTTTTACACCCTTCAGCAATTTTCAAATAAGCGTAATGTTTAGGGGTAGAGAGGGTTCTTGGCACTTCACCTTGTTGTAAATAACTCTTTGAATCAGACAAGTGTTCACCTTGCTCTTCACTCAAAACAGCCTCTAAAACTCGCTCCATATCACCTGAACCTAGAAAATAATGGATTTCAGGAAACCTCTCTTTTAGAGCATCCTTACTCCCTCTTACCATACACCCGGCAACAATTATTTTAGCTGTTTCTTTTTTCTCTTCAAAAAGGGTTTTAATTGTATTAAAGCCCTCTTCCCTTGCAGACTCTAAAAAACCACATGTGTTTACGACTAAGTAATCTGCATCAGTAGTCTCATTGACTGCCGTAAATCCTGCCCTTAGTAAAACTCCGATCATTACTTCGGTATCAACAAGATTTCTTGCACAACCAAGCGATGTAAAATGTACCTTATTCACAGATCATCCCCATTTTTAAGATAGCCATTATAACCCCTCCTCTTATATCATTCAAGATCATGTTAAAGAAAGTAGTTATAAAATATTTAATACTAAGACTTGCGACCTCTCTAGCGACTCTGTTTTTTGTCGCAACTCTCACATTTGTATTAATGAAATCGATTCCGGGCGATCCTTTTTTACAGGAACAGGCAATTCCTGAAGAGATCATGAAAAATTTACATGCCCATTATGGTCTTGACCAACCAATCTATATTCAATATTTTAAGTACATCAAAGGGATTGTTACATGGGATCTTGGCCCTTCATTTAAATACGAAGGTAGGAGTGTTAATGATATTATTCGCGATGGATTTCCCATATCCTTTTCGCTCGGTCTATTCGCCCTTATATTAGCACTTAGTTGGGGGGTTTTCTGGGGCTCGCTTGCAGCCTTTTACAGAGGAAAATGGCAAGATCGTTTTGCTACAGTTATTGCTGTTTTAGGCATGTCTGTTCCAAGCTTTATTATGGCAACATTTCTTCAATTCATTTTTGGAATGAAATTAGGACTTTTACCTATCGCAAGATGGGGCAGTTTTAGCCATATGATTTTACCTGCAATTGCAATCTCATCTTTTCCAAGCGCATTTATCGCGCGCCTTACGAAAACAAGCATGATTGAAGTTCTTGAAAAAGATTATATCATGACTGCAAGATCAAAAGGTCTTACAACATTTGAAATATGGAAAAACCATGTTTTTAAAAACAGCATTCTCCCCGTTATCTCCTATTTAGGAACACTTACAGCCAATATTTTTACCGGCAGTTTTGTAGTGGAAAAAATTTTTGGAATCCCCGGCATCGGTTCTTGGTTTGTCAATAGCATCACAAATAGAGATTACACAATCATAATGGGACTCACAATTTTTTATAGCTCAATTCTTATGCTTACCATTTTTCTATCTGATCTTCTTCTCTTTTTTTTAGACCCACGAATCAAAAATAACCAATTGGAACAGTATGAACAAAGCAGTTAACTATTGGGATGATAGCTGGAAAAGACTCCAAAGAAATAAGTTAGCAATATTTGGACTATTAATATTAACTCTACTTCTTATTTTTGCCATTATTGGCCCTTCATTTAGCTCTTACACTTACTATGAGACAAATCTTTCATCAAAGAACTTACCTCCATCTCTTATCCATCCTTTTGGAACAGATGAATTAGGTCGCAGCCTTTTTGTAAGAATTTGGTGGGGAGCTCGAATCTCCTTATTTATAGGGATATCTGCAGCTCTAATCGATATGGTTCTCGGAGTCTTTTATGGAGGGATTGCCGGGCTTCTTGGCGGAAAAATCGAAGAGGTCATGATGCGCTTTATCGATTTATTTCACTCTCTTCCACACCTTCTTATCGTCATTTTACTTACAGTTATTATGGAACAAGGAATTTGTACAATTATAATTGCGATGACACTGACCGGATGGATCACAATGGCAAGAATTGTAAGAGCTCAAATTCTATCCTTAAAAGAGCTCGATTTTATAACTGCGGCAAGATCTATTGGAGCTAGTCAAACCCGAATTCTTCTAAAGCATTTGATTCCAAACTGCTTCGGAACAATCATTACGACAATGACATTAACAATTCCGCAAGCAATATTTACCGAAGCATTCTTAAGCTTTTTAGGCCTTGGAGTTCAAGCTCCTATTGCTAGCTGGGGCACAATGGCTAGCGATGGCCTATCTGCACTAACATTTTTTCCCTGGCGTTTATTTTTTCCGGCTGCATTTATTAGCGCAACTATGCTAGCCTTCAATCTATTAGGAGACGGACTTAGAGAAGCCTTTGATCCGTTATTTAGAAAATGAACGAAATCTTATCGGTTGAAAACCTATCTATATCTTTTCAAATATTAGGAAAAAGCTATAAAGCGCTTAATCAGGTAAGTTTTTCTCTAAATCAAGGAGAATGTTTAGCAATCGTTGGTGAATCAGGCTCGGGGAAAAGCACTCTCGGAAAATCGATTTTAGGATTAAATCCGATAGAAAAAACTTCAATTGAAACCGGAACCATTAATTATCGCGGAAAAGACCTATTAAAGCTTACGCCAAGCAACCTAAGACATATTCGTGGCAAGGAGATCTCGATGATCTTCCAAGACCCTTTAGCCTCACTTAATCCAACTATGCAGGTTGGTTGTCAGGTTTTAGAAAGTTTTTTGATACACCATCCAAAAATGACAAAACAAATCGCCCGCAAAAAAGTGATCGAACTCTTCACTTGGATTGGAATATCAAATCCTGAAGAGCGCTATCATCATTATCCGCACGAGCTCTCAGGAGGAATGCGTCAACGAATTATTATAGCTATAGCTCTTGCGCCAAACCCAAAACTATTAATTGCTGACGAACCCACAAGCTCCCTTGATCCAACCATTCAAGTCCAAATTCTAGATTTATTAAAAAAGATCCAAACAGATCTTAAAATGAGCATTATCTTTATTACTCATGACCTTAGCATCGTCTCCAGATTCGCCTCAAGAACCATTGTAATGTATGCCGGTACAATTTTAGAAGACAACGCTACTAAAAAACTTCTTGAAACCCCCATACATCCTTATACACAAAAACTTCTTAAATCAATTCCAAGGCTTAATTTAAATAAAAGCGACAGGCTTATTCCAATTCCCGGCTCCCCTCCATCCATCCTATACCCAATTGATGGCTGCCCCTTCCACCCGCGTTGCGATCAAGCACTTGACATCTGTAAGAAAAAAAGACCATCCTTAAACTCATGCAAAACAGCTTGTTGGTTATATGATTAAAGTGTTAAATCTAAATCACTATTACAAGAACAATCATGTAATCAAAGATGTTTCTTTTGAGATTACAGAAGGTAAAACTCTAGGATTAATAGGCGAGAGCGGATCCGGAAAAACAACGATCGCTCTCCTTCTTATGAATTTACTTAAACAGAGTTCAGGAACGATTCTTTATAATAATGAACCATTACCAAAGAAACGTTTATCAGATTTTCAAATGATCTTTCAAGACCCTTATAGTTCTCTTAACCCTCGAATGACTATAGAAGAAATTGTACGAGAACCTCTAATTATTTATAAAATTAAAGAGAATCGCGTCGCAGAACTTCTTGATCTTGTAGGCCTTGACCTAAGTTTCTCGAAAAGATACCCTCATGAACTAAGTGGGGGTCAACGACAAAGAGTGGGAATCGCAAGAGCTCTTGCTCCTTATCCAAAATTTTTAATTTGTGATGAACCAATTGCAGCACTCGATATTTCAATTCAAGCACAGATAATCAATTTATTAAAAACCTTGCAAAAACAACTTAAGCTTACCTATTTATTTATCTCACACGATTTATCAATAGTAAAATATCTATCTGATAATGTAGCAGTTATGCTTAATGGGCAGATCGTAGAATTTGGCGACGTTGAGGCTATTTACACTAACCCTAAACACCCCTATACAATTGAACTTTTATCATCCATTCCATCGTTTTCTCCTGGTCTACAAACCCAAACACGACATTTAACGGTTGATAAAATTTTCTCTGTTACAGGTCCAACTGACTGAAGAGATCGACTTCCTAAAATAAGGAGATCATACCCCTCTTTTTCAACAAGTTCACT
>CAMBTZ010000112.1 GCA_945870925.1 Chlamydia trachomatis
ATTCACTGCATATTGAAGAAGTCCTACTCACCTTCTTTGAAGATTCGCTACATCTCTCAGAACCCCAAACCATCTTTTCTTTACTAAAAACGGATACGGAAGCATTTTCATTTTTCTTTTCTAATAGTTTACCGATTCGTTATGCAGACACCTTTTTCTTCCCTAAAGAAGCTTCAGCTTTCTTATTTGGTAATCGCGGGGCTTCAGGAATTGATGGCATTATAGCTACTGCAATTGGACTTGCAGAAGGGTCAAGCAAACCATTAATCGCTTTTATTGGCGACCTAGCCTTTCTTCATGACATTAATAGTCTTGCTCTTGCAGCTGAACTCGCCTTACCAATTACTTTTATTGTCCTAAATAATTCAGGCGGCGGCATGTTTCACTTTCTTCCAATTTCTGAAAATCGTAAATTTATGGATAAATTTGTAGCAACCAAGCACACGCACAAGATGGAAGGATTTGCAAAAGCATTTAACATTCCTTATTCAAAACCTGTCTCTCTATCTGACTATCAAACAACTATCACTTTAGCACTTGAAAATCCAACTCTCCAAATCATAGAAGTGGAGACAAATGCTGATGAAAACTATCTTTTCCATAGCCAAATCGAGCAATATGTTAGAAAGAGAATGACTAAAGGGAAAAAGGAAAAACAGCTATACACAACAATCTCAAAAGATTAGGTCCTGTTTTTTTCTCTCAAAAAGGGCAATCAAATAAGCAAGTGCTTGTATTTTTACATGGATTTCTCGGCTGTAGTCTTGACTGGGCACCCTTTTTTAAACATTTTGCAAAAGATTACAATTGTATAGCCATTGACTTACCTGGACATGGAAAATCTCCAATCTATGAATTATCTGTCTTACTCCAAATAATTCCCCAAAAATCTCATCTTATTGGCTACTCAATGGGCGGAAGAATCGCGCTGCAATTAATACATTTATACCCAAACTATTTTGGAAAAATAATCTTACTCTCTTCTCATTTAGGTCTTGCTACTATTGAAGAAAAGCGAATCAGACATTATGAGGAGGAGAATACCATTGATCAAATTAAGGCTTTCGGCATTAAATTATTCATTGAAAAGTGGTATCAAAAACCCTTATTTGAAAATGCACCGATCCCCTCTTATCGCTATAGACAATCTCCCGATCTTCTCATTCAAGCAATACGAAAATTTAGTCTTGCTAAACAACAAAATTTTTGGAATTCTCTTCCCCAGATAAGCTCTTTTTCGACCTTCCTTTATGGAGCTGAAGATTTTGCTTATAAAGAGACATTTGAGAGACTTAATAAATTGGAGGCAAATGTCCATCTAATTGAAAAAAGCTCACACGCCATTCATCTACAAAATGTATCGGCATGCATTAACCTAATAGAACGGAGCCTATATGCTAACAAAAGAATCTCATCTCACATGGAATAAGCTCGGAAATTTTGAAGATATTCTCTATCACAAAAATTATGGCGTTGCAAAAATCACTATTAATCGACCTGAAGTAAGAAACGCATTTCGCCCTCAAACTGTCGAAGAGATGCGAGCAGCCTTCAGCGACGCTAGAAATGACCCCTCAATTGGCGTTATTATTTTAACAGGCGCAGGCGATAAAGCCTTTTGCTCAGGTGGCGACCAAAGAATACGAGGTCATGCCGGTTATCAAAATAGTGAAGGGACCGAACTTTTAAATGTCCTTGATCTTCAACGTGAAATTAGAAGTCTTCCAAAACCTATTATTGCAATGGTAGCAGGTTATGCAATCGGCGGTGGTCATGTTCTCCACCTAGTTTGCGATTTAACTATTGCTGCAGATAATGCAATTTTTGGACAAGTCGGACCAAAAGTGGGCTCATTTGATGGCGGGTTTGGAGCAAGTTATCTCGCTCGAATCGTTGGGCAAAAAAAAGCAAAAGAAATTTGGTTTCTCTGTAAACAATATAATGCCACTGAAGCTTTAGAAATGGGACTGATTAACTGTGTTGTACCACTATCTGAATTAGAAGAAAAAACACTTGAATGGTGTAATGAAATTCTTAAACACTCACCCCTTGCTCTTCGCTGCTTAAAATCAGCTTTCCATGCTGATTGTGATGGAGAAGTAGGCCTTCAAGAATTGTCCGGAAATGCTACAATGCTCTACTACATGACTGACGAAGCTAAGGAAGGGAGAAATGCTTTTTTAGAGAAAAGAGCACCTGATTTTTCTAAATTTCCAAAAAGAGGATAAAAATGGCTAAAATTAAATTCTGGATAGAAGGAGCTAGACCTAAAACACTAATTGCTAGCATATCTCCCGTGATCATTGGATCTGCAATATCGTATAGTCATGGAAGTTTTAATATTCTTGTTTTAATTAGCGCACTTTTGACAGGTATTTTTTTACAAATTGGAACTAACCTTGCTAACGACTACTTCGACACAAAAAAAGGGAGCGACACTGTAGAACGAATCGGACCAAGACGCATTATGCAATTAGGCCTTGTCTCTGATCTATCCATGAAAAGGGCGATTTGCATCTCCTTTCTAATTGCTACGTGCTCCTGTCTCTATCTTATTATTCAAGGCGGCCCCCTTGTAAGCTATCTATTACTATTAGCCGTAATCTTAGGAATCGGATATACAGCAGGCCCCCTTGCAATCGCCTACATAGGTCTTGGTGATTTTTTCGTCTTTTTCTTTTTTGGGTGCATTGCAACATTTATGACAACCTATCTCCATACAGGAAAATTTCTACTAGAATCTTTTATTGCAGGAATAGCACCCGGAGCAATATCAACAGCCGTATTAACAATTAATAACTTACGTGACAGAACTAGTGATAAAAAAGCCTCTAAAAACACCTTGATTGTCAAATTTGGCAATATTTTTGGTAAATGGGAATATACAATAATGCTTTTACTCGCCTTTCTTCTCCCCCCAATTATGAGTGGAGCATTCCACTATAATAGCCGAGTTATATTAGCCTCATCTCTATCACCATTCGGATTACTTTTAATCAGAGACGTTTGGCTTGCAAAAAACCCAATTGATTATATCCCCCTTTTGCCAAAAACAGCCCTTCTATTAGCCCTCTACACCTCTCTCTTTAGCTTAGGCCTCATCCGATGAAATTAAAAGAATTTGAGATTTATTCCTATAAGTTACCCACATCAATTGGAATTGTGCGAGAAGGGCTCATTGTCAGGTTGATAAATGAAATAGGGCAAGAAGGAATTGGGGAAATCGCTCCACTTCCCGGACGGAGCATAGAAACTTTTTCTGAGGCTTTAGCTTTTACGAAGAAGATTCGGGATAGATTTTTGAAACAAGATTTTACTCCGGCACTTTTTCTCCCATCTGTCATGTTTGGCATGGAGATGGCACTATCTAGCATCCTATTTCCTATGACCAAAGACATTCCCTTTAAATTGTATTCCAATAAATTAAAGCTAAAAAATTTGAATGTAAAAGAAGCGGTTAATCTATGCAAAAAAGAGAAAGGCCCTCTCAGAATTGACCTGAACCGTAAATGGGATCTGGCAAAAACTGTAGAGTTTTGCTCCCACTTTCATCCTGCCGATTTTCTCTATGTCGAAGATCCTGTCTCTGTATTTACAGATCTAGAAAAATTCTATGACCAAACAGGCTTCCCCTATGCTGTCGATGAATATTTAAGCGAGCATCCGTTAGATCGCCTTTTAAAACTTCGAGGTCTCTCACATCTTGTCATCAAACCAACTCTTCACGGCGGCTTACAAAGATGCAAAGCCATAGCAACAGAAGTAAATATGATCCCTTGCATATTCAGCAGCTGCTATGAAACCGGCATCGGCCTCATGCACATTGCCAAAATCGGCGCCCTACTCAATCCAAATGAGCCAATCGGCATCGACACCCACTCCATATTTCAAGAGCAATTATTTTTCTTCAATCCCCAAGAAAAACTCATCAAAAAAGAGCTCTATCACAATCCCCCCATAGCATGGAATACCTTGCAAAAATATTAAAGAATCATTAAGATGCATTCTTTTTATACAAAGGTAATGAATTTATGCAACCCCTTACACCACCAGAACAAGACTCGTGGACAGAAAAAAAATACTCCGTTGAAGAAGGCTTTGACATTTGCATAGCATTTTTTTGCGAACTCTGGCCTTCATTTAAACTAAGAATTGCAAATGAACCCCTTGATTTAGATGGATGTTCTACTTATGAATTTTTTGTCGAAACAATTTGCGGATGGGGCCTTGACGCTTGTGGTGAATGGAATGATGCCATTACTAGACTTTTAAACATTCCCATAAAAGACCAAGTTGACTTGAGATTGTCTGAAAAGGACCTTTTTTTAGCAACTTATGAATTTTGTAAAATTCATAACGATCGTTTTTTAGGGGAAATTAAAATTATAGTCAATTTGTTAGAATCTATGATGGATTCCCCTGAAAAATATTTTTTTGAGTGGGGAATCTGGGTTAATACAATTGCTTTAATTTTATCATACGAAGAACATTCATTTAACTGGAATACACACCTTAACGAATGGGACCCCCTTTAAAATTTTAATAGAAAATCATAGACTTTATCATTTCAGAATTTACTTACTTTGTACTAGGTCTTTTAGCTGAACTACCCAAGACTAGACAAGAGATTCCCCTAAGTTGGACTCAACCTGTTTTTTCAAAGCAACCTAGCAGAACTGGCCATATTTTCAGAAGTATCGA
>CAMBTZ010000113.1 GCA_945870925.1 Chlamydia trachomatis
AATTTTTCCGTTTGGAAGACGCTCTTTTTTTAAATAATAAAGAGGGGGTGTTCCTTGGAGGTAGGGTGTTTCTTCTAATTTAATGGAAGAATAATAACGGACTGAGCCATCTTTTGAATGAATTGTAATCTCTTTGTCATCATAGTCGCAGAAGGTGTTTCTGGAGTCAAAAGTAGAGCTGATGGCTTGTCCATTGCTGTTTGTGAAAGGACGCGTCTCTTCAAGAATAAATTTTTTGCCATATTTTTTTCGTTTGAAATTGAGCCTCGAGCCATCAGGTTCGCTAATGGTAATGATTGCACTACCAATACTACCGTCAATGTGTTGAAATGTTGCAACAAGATGAGAAAAAAAGATCCATCCTGAACCCGCGCGAAGAGCATCAAAGAGTTCATATTGGTCTTCATCTGTTTTATTGTTAAAGCTCTCTTTGATTTCAGGAGGATAATAGCTTCGTGTAAGATCTAATGGCTCAGCTCCCATCGCTACAAGATCAGTTGCAGATAAAGAGATCTGTCCGGATGCGGGATTGACAAGTCCACCAATTAGGTATTCATCAGAAGATGTCGAAAATTGTCTCTCAGGTGGGCTGCTTGGAAGAAATGGATCGGCATCAAAAGAAAAAACCTGTGTGCATATTAAGAAAAATGGGATCAAGTAAAACATAAGAGGTCAGATTTAAGTTGTTAAAAGCATGTCTTTTTAAAGAATACAAAAATATAAAACAACAAAATAACTAACTTGTCATTTTTAACAGAGTATAGAAAATGACGGAAATTTGACGGAGTTGAAGATAACTCTATATTGATTTGGATCGCTCTGCTTTACCAAAATGTACTAGACAAAATCTCTTGCAACCCTCATTCTATAGGGAGTTTTGGATGATTGAGGATAATTTCGGTCAACCTGCGGAAGTGCCTTAGATAGTCTGTTAATCTATTGGTCGGTGGTTCGATCCCACCAGCCGGAGACATACTAGACGCGGTTTCTAGAGTTTAATCAAGAAACCGCAACTTTCAAATGCCGCACTTTTGCCGGAGTGCTAGATTTCCTTAAATTACCCAAGACTAGGGTTTCATTTTTATTTGAGAAGCCCGTTGAGAAGTGTCAATTCCGTCAATATTGCGGCATTGAATGTAACACTTCTCATTAAATGCTTGAAAATCAAGCGCGCGGACACTAGCGACCAATAGATTAAGAGTCTGATGCGCTACCGAAAGGGGGTAATTAATAGGTTCTATTCAACCAAGAGGACGAGATAAAAATGGGGAAGAAAGATTTCAGGTAGAAATAAGGCTGAAAGGTCATCCCAGAACAACAAGAACAATTATCGGTAAAACAGCTGCTAAAAATTGGCTTCAAAAAAAAGAGACTGAGATTCGTAATGGGCGTCAGCAAATCTATTCAGAAGGAGAGAAACGCACCTTTAAAGAGGCTGTAGAGCGTTTTAAAATAGAATCCAGTGTTCCGACATGGAAAAAGGGACATCTTGAATGGTGGTAGGAGAATTAGGTTTTCACTATCTTCAAGATATTCGTCCCTCTATCATTAATGAAAAGAAACAAATTCTCCTTAAGACACCCAATGCAGTGATTGGTGCCAAGCATGCAGTTGTGTATTAACGAAAACATGAGTATTTCACAATTAAATCATTATTTCAAAATCCAAACTAGATAACTGCATGCCTGACACCAAATATTGGATGATGATTACGCATGTGATATAAAGTTATCAGCATTGGTAATTTTGTATGCATACAATATTTTTTAATTTCGATCAGTTTAGAGTAATAATAAAAAACTTAAATCGAAAAAGTAGTGCAAACATTAAATTAATAATGAGTTTGTTGTTATAATAGTGTTTTTATAACTATTAAAGAGGTTGTTATGATTGTTCCGGTAATTTCAGGTGTTATTATAGGGTTGGCTTTGCGGTATACTCTTCCCTTTATGGGAGGGAAAAGCCGACAAGAAAAAATTTTAGACATAGCTCAACGTACAGGGTTTCAGGAGAAAATCAAACAAGCGCTTGCTGATCAACAAATCGATAGTACAGATGTAAAATTATTAAATAGAATAGTATGTGAAAACTTATCTTTTCTTCTATGTCCTATGACAAGTAAAAAAAGTGACTACTTGCATGATAGTTTTTGTTCAAGGATTCGTGATATTCACATTACTGCTTCTTCTGTTTTGCATCCTAGTGATTGTAATATATTTAAGATAAGTCTTTTAGAGCGAAGGGGTCTTTTTGAATCAAGAAAACCTGACAAGCCTTTTAAGTCTATCATTGATCAAGAATTTCAAACAACATTGTCTCTACCTTTTACCACAAGTTCTTCTTTTAGTTTTTCAGTTCCTCTAAAAAGCTCCCCTGACCCTTATGATTCCGATGCAATTCCAGCTGAATCTATAAGCTGTGTGTTTAATCATAATCATAGAAAATTAAAGGACTTTCTTTATGCAGCGTTACCTCTAGAAGTAAGAGATTCTTACATTGTTGAGACAATTTCTAATTCAATTGAGAACCATTTGGGAATGCTTACAGCAAGTCTTGGAAGTAGAGATACATCGTTATCCGTTACCTGCTCAGTGACAAAAACAGGTGTTAAGATTTCTTATAAAAAGTATTCATGGGAGGCGTGGCCGACAGTATTAGAATTTCCTTATGAAAAGGCTTTAAAAAATTGTGATAAGCTTCTAGATAAGCTTGTACGAAAATCTTAACGTTGCATAAAAAAAAATTCAAGGAGAGTTTATGTCATCAATTATTCCTTTTGATTCAGGAAGATCATATGTAGTAAGAAATCAAGAAGTTACCAGCACAAGTGGACCTAAAATTACAGATCACCTTGGACGGACAGAAGAAGATCGTCAATTTATCGCATTATTTGATCTAGTCATGCGCGCAGCTGCTTCTGGAAATTTAGCATCTTGCGAATCTGCTGTAAAATCAGGATTTGTCGACTTTAACGCCACAAGCTTTAATAAATATGAGCGTTTAGATGGAGTAAGTCCATTACAAGTAGCAGAAAGAAATGGGCATCTTCATATTGTAGAATATTTTAAAACCGGAAAAATATCTTCTACAGCAGAAAAACCACTGTTAACATCTGTAGCACCAGAATCAAAAAGTCCTGAATTTACCAAATATGAATACATCCGTGATCGATTTATCAGAGCACTTGGTGGAACGGGCTCAGATGCAGAAATTCAAACCCTTATCACCAATTGTCAGTTGGATAGCAAAATGACCAATCTTCATAGTAATAAGGAGATTCAAGCGCTTTTCATAAAAATTATGTGGGACTATTCTTCTGAAGAATTACTTGCTATAATTAATGGTCCATGCACGACCTCGGATGGTCCATCTAGACCAGAAAATTTGCTTGGAACTCTCATTGCTGGGGTATTGCAAGGGATTCATGATGCTTAATATGTTTTTGACTAATTATAGCTACTCTACAAATCAAGCATTATTTGCTGGATTTACCTTAACGGGTGGAGCAATAGCTCAATGGCATTGGCAGACAGGTAAGATAGAGTCAAATTTTTCTTTGAATTATTTGGGGCATCGTGTGGTTGCTATAATAGAGGCTGTCCCTGTAATAGGTTTTCTTATAACACTTATTGAATTGGTTGTAAAAAAATATTTATATCCCGCTCCCTCTTTGTCCTCACTACCACCGCTGTCACCACCTTCATTACCCTCACTATCTTCACAGTCTCCTTTTGCGTCCCGTTCTCCCAAGATAGATTTTTTAGATAGAACATGCGGTTTTCATGAGAGTTTTGAGCAAGTTGGGTCTTTTTCAGTGATTCATCCTTCGAGTAGCCGTTGCGTAGAATTGGATTTAAGAAAAATTGGCTCAACAGAATATCACCCTGATGTTACGATTTACGCTCCTTTTGAAGCATCAAATAAACACGGTGATAATATAGGTTGGCTCTCTTTGCAGCAATCTCCTTCAGAGCAATGCTTGATTGTTTGTAGGCTAGATAATTTTTATTACGAATTTGGAGTGAGTCCGCATCGATGGGATAGGAAGATTTCGGGAATAGGATCAGCACTTATTCAATTCGCTATTGAAAAAAGCGTAGAAGCTGGGTTTAGCGGAAAAATTCGTCTTTTTTCAACGAGTGGATCGGGTTTGTTTTATTACAAAATGGGGCTTATAGCAAATCACCCAGATCAGATGATTAGACTTGAAAGTGCCTATAAAGAGGATTCATATGAGAGGATAGATGGTGGGGATATGTATCTTCCAGAAGTTTCGTTAGTAAGATGGCGAGAAAAAATCGCCCTTAACCCCATATCTAGATAGCGCCAGTGTTTCAAAGATTTTGCACGAGCAAATTTTGTTCTTTGATTTTCCTTTAATACTTTGGGTGAGAGTAGTGACTCCATGATTTCTCTTAGTAAGCAGAAAGTTCCTTAGTTTTACTGTCCCACTTTTGTCCCACTTGGGCACAAAAACCCACCAAAGACTGCCACAGACCACTAAAATCAAAATCTTGGTGAGCCTTATCCGCATTGCTGCTATGCTCGGTGGTGTGTTGTGATTAGTGGTAACTGGGGTTACTGTTAATCTATTGGTCGGTGGTTCGATCCCACCAGACGGAGACTTTAAATTTCAGGCAGTTAAGAATCAATCTT
>CAMBTZ010000114.1 GCA_945870925.1 Chlamydia trachomatis
GTTTTTTTCTAGGAAGTTTCCACCCAACTACCCCTTTTAAAATATATTTTTTTTCAAAATAAATTTTATTAAATTGAAAGAGATGAAGATTTTGATTTCGACAACATTTGTATGTTACGTAAGCTGCTTTGATAAATGAAATTCGCTTACTATCAAATTCTTCCATATTCATTTTTTTAGTATTCTTTAATGATGAAAGATCTGGTTTCTCGACACTCTCTTTTTCTAATGAAAACTCCATCGAGGTAAGTTTTATGCCTGTTAATTTATTTTTTGAAGCATAACCGAGAATTTCTTTTTTAGGAGTGAATTCATTCACTTTTTTTGCATATTCGTATAATTTTACATTTTTCTCTGCCATAAATCGTGTACTTTGATTAAGTGTTGGATTTTAACATATTCTTAATAAAAGTACACCAAATAAATATTTTAGTGAATTGGATTTTTACTAAACACTATTTTTCAAATTCCAAAGTAAATTTCGAAGGGCCAATTTTATGTTCCTTAGAGTAGTGAACTAGCACTCTAACCTCTCTTTTGTTTGTAGTAATTAAATAGCCCTCGTCTGTTTTGATAATTTGCTCAAATACATCACCATATGGAATATATTTTGCTAACTCATCACTTTCTAGAATCATTTTAATTTCTTTCTTTGCTTCAGCAAATGGGGGTAGAACTGCAAAAATAGGCGTTACAAACAACAACGCTAAACAAATAAATCTCATATTCTCTCCTTTGACAATTAATTTTTCTGGATGTATTGTCCAAATTATATAGGAGGCGGAATGAACTTACAATATGCAGCTATTCTTTTACTTATGTTCTCATGCAATAAGTCGCCGGAAAAAAACATTCACGCAACAGGAACTGTCGTCGCTTCTAACACCGCTGAAATTAAAGCCGAAGTCACAGGAAAGCTACGCTCAATTCACTTTATAGATGGGCAAAAAGTAACCGAAGGTGATGTTTTGTTCAATATAGAATCGACTCCCTATGAAGAGAGGCTTGAGATCGCAGTTTCGCGGAGATTACAAAATATCTCGAAACTACAATATGCTGCTGAAAAAGTCGATCGATACCAAACACTTTTAGTAAATAACTATGTTTCAGAAAATGATTGCGCTCAGCAGATATCAGAGCTTACAGCTTACGAAGGACTTGTGATGCAAAATGATGCCGAAATTAGATCTGCCAAAAATGATCTTAATAACTGTGCTATTAGAGCTCCTTTTACTGCTATTGCCGGAAAACATTTAATTGATACAGGAAATTTCGTTCAAAATAATGACATTACCTTAGTCCACCTCAATCAAATCGATCCCATCTATATCGACTTCACTCTCACTGAAAAAGAATACGCTAAAATTTCAACCAAAAAAAATTTACAAATCCTCCTTACTCACCCCTACAATCCTAATCACACTACAAAAGCGAAACTTATCTTCATAGATAACACCATTCATCAAAACAAAATCTCTCTTCGCCTAGAAGCCCCCAACCCCGAATATAAATTCTTCCCCGGCCAATCCATTAATATTATCATCTCCCCTATTTAACTCTATATTTTCAAGAACTCATCGGCTTCAATTGAAGGAGGGCCCATAAGTGGTAGTTTTTAAAACGTTTCTGTTAGTCTTATGTCTAAGAACCTGTCTTAAAACCTAGAACGTCTTTTAAAACTGAAATCTAGCTCGTACTAGATGGTTTGTATCAAAAAATCAACGCAAAGGCTCAAAGACGCAAAGACACAAAGCTAGCTATCTTATTTTAAATTCATTTTATTTATAAAATAGTGGATGCGCAGCAGGGTATCATCTTTTTTTGCGCCTTTGCATTGACTTTTAGGTAATTTTTTTTATTGGAATATCTTATATAGAAAGCTTCTCTTGTTCTGCCACTAGGGATCGGTGGCAGATGGATTGATTTGGGATCTACGTTCTCGTCGCTTTTTTTGCTTGCGAACTTTTTCTTCTAGGATCTCTTTCTTGGAGGGAATTCCGAGCACTTTTTCTTTTAGTCTTTCTAAAAGTTCGCGTCTTGCAAAAAAACGATTAGCTTCCCTGCTGCGATCTTTTTGGCATTTGATTTCAATGCCTGATGGAAGGTGTTTTAGGTAGACGCAATTTTGAGTCTTATTGATTTTTTGTCCGCCACTTCCTGAGCCTGAAATAAAGCTCTCTTTTATATCTTTTTCTAATAGATTAAGTTTTTCCATCTCGGAATGGAGCGCTTTAATTTTCTCAAGGGAAATAGCCATCTTAAAATAATAGCAAGAAGAGATCGGAAAAGCTATCAAATAATTTAATTATATATTAATAAATAAGGTATGAAGAAGCTTATAATTATAGCTCTATTTTTGTTTGGATGCTCTTATGAAAAAAAGGAAGGGGCATCGATTGCTGAGGTTGCAAATACCAAGAGATTAAAAGAGGTTGCTAGAGAGTTTCTTATTGATATTGGCGGTGAGGAGGTTGTGGTTTCCGCTGGAATTAAAGGATTTTATTTTAACCCTAAAAATTTTCAGAAGATGGAAATTACTGCATATAAAAAATGGAGACCTCTATTTGCTAAAGCGAAAAACTGTAAAATTTCAGAGATGTTACAAGTTGACTATCAAGGGATTAGCCTACTCTCTTTGTTTTCGATTCCAAAAACTCATACGGTAAAAAAAGATAGCGTTGCAGTTTTGTGTCTCCCTTCATTTTCACTTCCCTTCGAATTTGATCCAAAATGGATACTGACCTATCTATCAAAAGGAGTTCATGTTTTGGCAATTAATTATGAGCATGGGGAAAAAACTCTCTCTTCAGATTGGGAATCTACTTGTAAAGATGGATTAATAGCAGCTAGTTGGCTTCATAAAAAAATCGAAGCAAAAATGGTCATAGCTGGGAAATCACTTGGATCCATTCCCGCTTCCTATGTTGCTGCAAATACACCAAAAGCTTCGCTTATTCTTGAAAATGCAATTGTGCTTCAACCATTTACCAATAAACAGTGGCTAAAGGCTGTCGAAGGAAGAATTCTAGCTATTCAAATGTTTAATTCTCAAACTGAATTACAGTTACCTAAGGAAGCTACTCTTATGACTGTAATTGGGAGCCATTTTGGTCCTTATTGGGGAGATGCTTATCCAGCTTGGTATGAAAATGAAAAAGATCAAATTAAATTATTAAAGTTTTTAATGGAGTAATAAAGTGCATATCGCCTTACAAGCATTTTCATGGATAGATATTCCTCTTGTTTTTCTAATTTTAGTAATTGAAATATTACTTTCAGCTGACAACGCAGCAGCTCTTGGGTTGATTGTAAAAAAATTACCGGAAATTCAGAGAAAAAAGGCGTTGTTTGCGGGTCTCTATTCAGCCTTTGTATTACGTGCTATTGGAGTTATCTTCACAGCCTATCTAATTTATTTATTTTGGATGCAAATGATCGGGGGAATCTATTTAATTTATTTAGCATGGCATTTTTTATTTGGTCGTAAAAAGGAAATCTCAGCACTATCACCAACATCATATTGGAAAGCAGTATTTTACATAGAGCTCATCGATGTTATTTTTGCTATTGATTCAATTCTTGGTGCCTTTGCACTTGCGAGCCTTTACTATCCATTTGCAATTATTGCATCAAAACTATGGGTGATCTACTTAGGTGGAACTTTAGGGCTAGTTGCAGTTAGATTTGCTACCGGAAAATTTCTAGCAGCTCTGGATAAGTATAAAAAAATAGAGTATTTAGCTTTTTTATTAATTGGTTGGATGGGAATCAAGCTTATTGCTGAAGGGGGGCTTTCCTTTATAAACGATCAGACAATAAGACACGTCTGTGATATCTTTTTTTGGATAGGGACACTTATCATTATTCTGACAGGGCTCTTCTTTAATGGATTTAAAGCTATTTATAAGCGCTTTCAAAAATCCAAATTTTTTTCCCTAGCAGTTTTTTTAGTACTCGTATTTTCAATTGAAATTATAGGTGGTTTATTCACTCAAACATCTCTTTTTAAGTGGTATAGCGAGCTTGAAAAACCAATCTGGAATCCCCCTGAATGGATCTTTGGTCCAGTATGGACTGTGCTTTACACTCTTATCGCAATATCTGGATGGCTTATATTTAAATCCCCGCGCTCTAAGAAAAAACAGAAAGCCTTGTATTTTTATGGAATACAGCTTTTTTTTAACTTCTTATGGACATTTTTTTTCTTTTACCTTCAAAGCCCCCTTTTAGCATTTATTGACATTTCAATACTCTTTGTATCCATACTAGTCACAATTCTCCTTTTTTGGAAACTATCAAAAAAAGCTGCAATCCTTTTAGCTCCTTACTTTATTTGGGTAGGCTATGCCTTGACTCTTAATTTAGCTATTTGGCTTCTGAATTAGCTATTGCTCTAGCCATGTTTTTAAAAATAACCCAGTGAAAAGGAATGAGTGCATACCAATAGATAAGTCCTAAAATTCCTTTTGGACGAAATGTTGCTGTCTGTATTAAGGATTTTCCATCAGGTGTGATTTTAAATTCCAGCCAAGCTTCTCCGGGAGTCTTCATTTGAGCAAATAGAATGAGATGTTTCGACTCTTTATCTGCGTGTAA